>NZ_JFHK01000007.1 GCF_001636545.1 Kosmotoga arenicorallina S304
TCAAGTCCTTCTATATCCAAAAAGAGGTTTACAATATCTTTGTTTATCCTGTGAAGAGGCAATTCTCTTACTCTCCTGGATATAGTCTGGAATGGAGGTATGTTTTTCAAGTCCAGGAGTTCCATGTATTTGGGATTCTTTTCTAAAAAGTCCTTTGCCCTGCGATATGAGACATCGCATAGCTTCAATAAAATGGAAACTTTCAAGATGCTCTTGTCGGAATAAGCCTTTCTTCTACCTCTGCCTTGTTTGTTAACGAAGTTAGAAGGCAAAAGCTTGTCTAAGTACTCAATAATCTTTACAATATCGCTTTTTGTAAGTTCTTGTGGTACCATTTATTTGGGCCTCCTTTCTTATGTTGGGATATTTCAATGGTACCACCATTGGAATTTGGGAGGCCCACTTTTTTCGCGACACCCTATATTCAATTAAGCAGTTCATATTTAGTCATAAAGCAACAAAAAAGCGGGATACGATATCCCGCTTTTGAATTAACGCGTTATCATCAGTAAGTAACGCCAACAAGATGCTTTTGACCCTGAGTGGTATCTGGTAATTCGATATAAAGATCAAGGTTATGAGGGTCATCATATGACTTCGTCTCAAAGAATACAAGCCACGAGGAGAGTATGTATTCTGTAATTCCAATAGTTGATAGATCGGGCTCCCCCATAGGATCCTGATAAATTATCAAGCCGCCTGTGAGATCTACGATCTCTCGTGGATCACCTGGATGAGTGAAATCTGTATCACCCACAAAATAATAATCACCCGTAGAAGCAATTATATGTACTGTTGCGTAACCCAATATAGTACTTATAACGTCTGCTTTGGTGTATTTTGGATCAAAGTCATTTGACGGGGGATATGGCCAAGGAACTGTTGGTGGTTGATCGCCAGTGTAATGGCTCCAGGCATCTGTAAGCCATATGATTACCCTTTGTGAACCGGAGCGCCAGGACATGTTGTCCCAGGCAAACATTATAGCCCCATAGGCATTCTCAGGGCCATCAGCTCCCCAGCCCACATCCAGGTCTTGAGTGTAAGAGGCGGCTGTTGTTGGATCAACCAGACCAAGATAAGGCGGATCAAACCCTATGTTATCAGTTGAAGTAGGTGATGCGGGGACATAATCTCCATAGGGAACTATCCCAACTTTTACATCAAGCCCTGCGTCTTCCAAATCTTGCAAAAAGTTCATCATGCTGTTCTTAACCCCTTGAATTTCTGTTCCCATGCTCCCGGTTACATCAACCAGGAAAACTATGTCTGCTCCAATACGAACCTCGCTTTCCTTTACCATTACAAAGCCCTGAGCCTTTCCGTCTTCAAAGAGAAGAAGGTTGTCAGGAGTTAAATTGCCCGCATAATCTTTAATAACCATTCTCAGTTTTACCGGCATAGCGGTATCCACGGGGTTGATTATAGGGACGCTCACAGGGAGTCTGTCGACAGAAACAAAGATAGCAAGGTCGTTTCCCCACAGAACAGGAATTTTGACTCCTATCGGGTCAAGAGGAATTGCAAGCGGAAGAACTGGTATGATTCCACAGGAGGCCAATATGAGAGCTATAACCGAAATGATTATCAATTTAGTCATAATCTTCATCCGGATCACCTCCTAAAACTCCAGCCCTGCACCGATGTGCAGGCTGAAGACGCCGGACCAACCAATCATGTATGGCCCACCTGAAAGACCTCCAATGGTCATCACTTCTCCAAATACATTAATGAAATTCATCAACAGTAAATTGACCCCCAGTTTTACATGAAATGCCCTGTCTGAGTAGAGAATAAAGAGAGAATCTCTAAAATCGGCGAGTAGAATAAGTCCTATTCCGGCATAAAGCGAAAGATCGCTATCAAGCTGGAAATTCAATAATAAAGTTGGATCAATTTCCATTACAGAAAAGGCTGCCCAGTCAAGATATGGTATATCTGATACCGAGGCGATTGGAATAAAACCGTTCACTTCCGCTCTAAAAGTGCCATCGCCGATTTGGACGCCAATGCCAAGAATCTGCCTGTTCAACCCACCAAGCTCACTGCCTATTAAGCCATGCACGCTTAATGAAAAAGCCGCTGCAGCGAGCAGAATAACAAGCAGAATAGCAAATTTTCGCACCATACTCACACCTCCCTCAGTTCACATTGTATCAGTCGTATGTGCATATTCGAATTAAAGAGAGAAGTTAGAAGTTAACTGTTGTTGGAAGTTTTACGAAGAAACATTTTCTAATTCAGGTAATGCAAATCACAGTTTTATTTAATAAAGATAGTACAGTCGTATGTATTAAATATTAGTTATCCAAATCAAAAGAAAAACGGCGCTGATATGCGCCGTTAACCTGGTCGGGGCGACTGGACTTGAACCAGCGACCTTCTGCGCCCCATGCAGACACGCTTCCATCTGCGCTACGCCCCGCCAATTTGAATTTTAGCACAGAAGAGGGGTACTTTCAAGAGGGAGTTCTATTTATAGCTAACGGTTTTGATGTAAATCTGATCCCCATCTTTTACCCTTATAGAACCACCACATTCCGGACATCGTGTCTCAAGGTTTTTGGAAAAGAATTCCTTGCCACAGCTGCGACATTGATAATGAAGCTCATCGGTGATAAAATCGATTTCCACGTTTTTGAAGTCGGTGTTTTCTTTGATAAGGTCAAAAGCTTCTTTAATATGGCCCTTGTCAACCATTGCCAGTTTGCCAACGCCAATGGTTATTTTGCTTATATTTTTTAATTCTTCGGGTGTAATCTTACTTTCAATGTAATGCCTTATCTTCTCTGCAATGGATAGTTCATGATGCATTTCATTTCTCCCTCCTAACATATCCTCGGTGTGAGTTCCTCTACAAGCATGGGCAAAACTCGCTCAACACCATATCGATTTTTTAGCAGCACCCTCGGAATAACTCCCTTCTCACGCACATGGCCAATAAAGGAAGGATAAAAACCCAGATCACCGAGTAATTCCAGAGCTTCCCCGGTATCCCTCTCGTCGCAAAAAACCACTGCCGTTCCTTCGCAGGCAAGGTAAAGGGGATCAATGCCGAGTATTTCCGATATTGTTTTCACTCCTTCGGGAATGAGCAACATGTCTTCGTTGATTACAATGTCGCAGTTTGCGCTTGTTGCTATTTCATTGAGTATCTGGGCTACACCACCACGGGTAGCATCCCTCATGGCTTTAACATTAAAGCGTTTGACAATTTCAAGAAGAGGGATAAGCGTTCGGCAATCTGAATGGAAGTTAAATTCAAACCCTTTTCTTAATGCCATGATCGTTGCGCCATGGAGACCTATTGGCCCTGTTACTATCACTGCGTCTCCAGGCTCGATATTGTAAACACTCAACGGCTTTCCAACGCTTTTTCCGAAACATGTGGTGTTGATTATTAAGCCATCAACGCTTCCTTTGTTCATGATTTTGGTATCCCCACAGAGCACTTTTAGATTGTTTCCTCTTAATTCGCTGTCAATAGAACTGATAACTTTTTCAAAAGAGTCAAGCGGAAAGCCTTCTTCCAGAATAATCGAAAGCGTCATGTAAATGGGTTCTGCACCTAACATAACAACATCGTTTACGCTCCCTGTAACTGCTAACTTCCCTATGTCGCCACCCGGAAAGAAAAGAGGGTAAATCGTGAAACTGTCGGTACTGACAACATCGACTGATTTCATTATTATGCCGGCATCTTCTTCCATTGAAACCACCGAACCGTTCAGATGTTCCTCAATAAACCTCAGGAGTTCTATCTGGCGTTTGCCACTATTATGGTGTATCGTTATCGTTCCTTTCATAATATCCCCCCACAATGAATGAATACATATCAAAAATTCTATGCATGAATCTCATTCCTGTATAAGAAAGCAGCGTGGCAAGATCCTTCAGAGGAAACCATACATGGTCCCATAGGCCTTTCCGGGTTACAGCTTACTCCAAAGAATTCACAATTTTCAGGATCGAGTTTTCCTTTGAGCACCTGTCCACAAGGGCATTGATCTTTTGAGGATATTTTACTCAATTCAGGATATATTTGCAAAGCGTTTATAACACTGTTTTCTGATTTTAACTTAAAGCCCGAATCTGGAATAACCCCAAGCCCTCTCCATTCCGCATTGGATGCCCTAAAAACACTTTTCAACATTTCAATAGCCAGAGGGTTTCCATCAGGCTTAACAGTGGAATAATATGCGTTAAAAACACCCGAAATACCTGAACTAAGCATTTCATACATCTTTTCAAGGGCAAAAACAAGCAATTCCCTTGTGAATCCAGCTATTACAAAAGGTTTCTCGAACTTTTCAGAAAGTTTTTTGAAAGGCAATTCTCCTATGATTGTTGCAACATGCCCCGGGCACAGAAATCCATCTATCGCACAATCTGGATCTTCTAAAAGCGCTTCTATTGCTGGCGGAATGCGCTTTAAGAGATTGAATATATAGAGATTTTCAATGGACGCGCTTTCGATTTCTTTGATCAAACTTGCTACAAGTGGGGCTGTTGTTTCAAAGCCTATTGCAGCAAAGACAGCTCCTTCAGTGGGATCTTTCCTCATATCTTCGATAATATCGATGGGATTATAAACTTCCCTCACATCCGCCCCAAGTGCTTTCTTTTCTCTCAAAGTTCCAGAGGTTCCCGGGACTTTCATCAAATCGCCAAAAGTGTATATGCGAATTCCAAGATCGCACAGATATATCAGCCTGTCGATATCGCTTTGTGAGGTAACACAAACAGGGCACCCGGGTCCGCTTATCAATTTCATCTTATTTCGATAGACTTCTCTCAAACCATATTGCATAAGAGCATGGGTATGCGTACCACAAACTTCCATGACATTGAACAGTCTATTTCCCAAGATATTCTCCCAGCCTTTCCGCCGCTTTTTCTATTTCCATTGCCGAATCAACATCTACCTTCTGGATAGCAAAACCCGCATGAACGAGCACATAATCTCCCCTCTTCAAATCTTTTATAAGTCTCACATCAATTTCCAGCTTTACGCCAGATTTTTCCGCTAACGCTTTGTTACCCTTTATCTCAATTATTTTGAGTGGTACAGCCAGGCACATATCATCACCCCGATTCATTTTCATTCATCAAATAGAAATATCCTTGCCCCAGGGCAATCCCTTCATCACCTGGTGAAACATGCTCATTTACATACACCATAAAACCGGATTCCTTGAGGGCTTTTAAACACATTGACAGAAGAAGACTGTTTTGGAAAACACCGCCAGATAGGCATACATTATTTTCTCCATTTTCTTCCCTTATCTTTTTGCAGAGCTCAAGCACTGCTTTTGATAGCATCTTATGAAAGGCACATGCAAGCTCTTCGATTGATGCTCCATTCCCTCTTTTCAAGGCTATGATTTTTTCAATACCATTTCTCAAATCTATTTCCCACGAATTTTCTCTCCTGGCAAGCTCAAAGGGAAGCTCAATACTGCATGGCATTGCTGAAATCGCTATACTTTCAAGTTTCATGGCTGCTTCAGCTTCATATGTATTGTAATTGCATATGTCCAGAAGAGAAGAAACTGCATCGAACAACCTGCCAGCAGATGTCGTTAACACTTCAGCTGCTCCTATCATTTTTATTACATCCTCCGTCAAAGGTTCGCCTATATCATGGAGATACGACTCAGCCATTAAGCCTGGAAATCTGGCTGCCTTTTCGCCTCCTGGCATTAAAACCTGTCTTAAATGGCCTTTCCTTTTCCAGTTTGCACCTTTGATCAGAAAAAATTCCCCTCCCCAGACCGTTCCGTCAGTGCCGTAGCCGGTCCCATCAAAGGAAACACCTATACAATTTTTCAACCCGTGTTCAGCCATTACGCTGTAAACATGAGCAATATGATGTTGGCATTCAACAAGTTTCGCTCCCTTTTTTTGTGCTATAAATTCGCCCAGCAATTTAGAGAAGTATTCAGGATGCTTATCAACCACAACAACGTCTGGTTTAAGGTCAAAAAGTTTTTCAAACCTCTCGGCCATCAAAAGGTACTGATCTTGATTTAATTTGAACTGAAGATCTCCAAAGTACTGCGAAGGATAAAACAAATCCCCTTTTATATAGCCAAAAACTGCTTTCAAATCAGCTCCAGCGCAAAAAATCTTCGAAGAGGAGTAATAAGGAAGTGATATCACTTCAGGCACAAAGCCCCGGGACCTCCTTATAAAAACTTTTTTTCCATCGATTACTTTCAGAACAGAATCATCGCAGCGATTTAGAATTTTTCTATCATGGAGGAGCAAAGCGTCACATATTCTGCTGAGTTTTTCCCTGGCCTCGCTGTTGCCTGCACAAAGCATTTCACCGGAAAGGTTCCCGCTTGTCGCGACCAATACCGGGAATTCCTGAAGAAGTAGATAATGTATCCCCGTGTAAGGAAGCATCACACCGATCCGATCGATTTCCGGTGCAACAAACCTGAAGGCATCTCCTTTTTTCTTCAAAAGGACTATGGGTCTGGCAGGTGACAGCAACAGTTCTTCCTCCTGTGAAGATATTTCGGCAAATTCCTTAACGGTTTCCAGGTCTTTTGCCATCAAGGCAAAGGGTTTAAAAGGTCGCTCTTTCAGTTCTCTCAGCTTTTTTACCGCTTTTTCGTTGCAGGGGTCACATACCAGGTGAAATCCTCCTATACCTTTAACGGCAAGGATTTTTCCTTTATAAATGAGCTCTTTTGCTTTTTGAATAACATTTTCAGAAATTTGCTTTTCCTCTTTAGTCTCAAGCCAATAGTGAGGTCCACACCTATCGCAGCAATTTGTTTGCGCGTGGTATCTTCTATCTGAGATGCAAGTGTATTCTGTCTGGCATTCAGGGCACATCTGGAAGTCTTTCATGGTGGTATAAGGCCTATCATAGGGAATACTTCCTATTATGCTGAAACGAGGGCCGCAGTGGCTACAGCTTATGAATGGATAAAGATATCTTCTGTCCTCAGGGTCAAACATCTCTCGCAAACAATCATCACAAAGGGCAATATCCGGGGGAATTAATGCAGTTATTTCGCCGCTTTTTTTGCTTGGCTTTATAACAAATCCATGATGAATTCCATTTTCCCTTCGAATTTTTCTTATACTTGTTTCAATAATCCTCGATGGTGCTGGCTTTTCCGCATGCAGCCTATCAAGAAAAATTTCAAGCGTTTTTTCATCGCAAAAGAGGCCAATTTCAACCCCTGCTTCACAATTTTCAACGTATCCATCAAGGCTTAGTTCTTTCGCAAGCCTTGCTACAAAAGGCCTGAAACCAACTCCCTGGACAATCCCTCTGATTTTTAATCTGTATTCTTGCATGCCTTTTCAAATCTCCTGAAAATAAAATCTGCGCGCCCTTTTGCTTTTTTAGTTAGCTCAACTCCCACTTCCAGCTTCTCCGGTTTTATGCCTATCAGGAAAAACCTGACCTGTCTGCGGGATTTTAGATATTTTATGAATGTGGAAATGCCAAAGGTGTGCGTGGAAAAGCTGAAGTCTTTTATCTCGTCTTCACAAAATATCCTGACTTCTTCACTCATTCCCTGAACAGAGTCTATAAAAACGATAATTCTTGATTTAGAGTTGAGAAGCTTTCCGAGGTAGTTTTCAGGATTTCGATAACATTTGAGCAAATTCCAATGTGGAGGGAGTTCAAGTTGTTCAAGCAGTTCTATGAGATAAACGCCAACATTATCGTCACTTCGCATGGGATTACCGAGTCCCACTAAGAGAGCTTCTTTATCAATCAAATACTCAAGAAATAATGAAAGCTCATTTGAAGGCATCCTCGACGACGACGAGGTGTCTGCATTTTGGGCAAAGTAATTCAAAATGGTCCTCCCTCCTGACTATCTCTTTTGGCTGGATTTTCGCAGGTTTATTACCCAGCTCAGATTGTCGGATTAACATAAGGTTAGGGTGACCATATGTATAAGGGCCTAACTTCTTAATGAGCCATTTCAAGTGGTCAACCGTTGCTATAACCGTGCCACATTTTTCACAGCGAACGAGTTTCTTCTCCACAATGTTATAATTAACTTCATCAGTTCGATCCAAGCTTGCTGTTACATAATCGTTCGTTAATGCTATACCACCATCTGTTATACACTTTTCTTCACATTGACCGCAGTATATGCAATCAGTATATCGCACAGTTAAAATTCTAACCCCTCTTCTAAGATCATCTTTGAGCTCTATAGCCTTTGCAGGGCATACTTGAGCACACGCTCCGCAGCCAATACAGATTTCGTCATTGTACCTTGGTTTTCCACGAAATTCTTCAGGAGCTTCATAAGTAGTAAAGGGATAAGTTGTCGTAAACCTTTTTGAAAGCACATTAGTGATTGCCTCTTTTAATTCCCTAAGCTTTGGTGCTTTCATCTTTTTCACTTCCCTTCAGTTCATCAGCATAAAGATCGACAACCGTTTCCTTCGCTGGTTTGACACCACTTCTATAAGCTGCTCTCGATATGGCATGGGCAGCAACTGGTGAAGTTAGCAAAATGAATATCATACAGACAAGTGCTTTCAATCCGCCTGAAGCGAAGCCTTCAATAATAAATACTCCAAAGAGTATCCCTGCTGAGCCAAAGGTGACACATTTTGTTGCCGCCTGCAACCTGTTGTAAACGTCGGGCAGTCTGACAAGCCCCAAAGCACCAAAGAAATCAAAGGCTATTCCGAAAATAATGAAACCATACCCTATAATTTCCCTAATCATCCATATGCCTCCCTTCCAGAAACTTAGCTAAGGCGAGGGAGACTATAAAGCTCTGTAATGCCCAGGCCATGGCTATATCAAGAAAGAAAGAAGCGCCTGTAACCAGGAAAACCAGAGCTAAAAGACCCACAATTATAATGCCAAAAATATCTACAGCAACAACTCTATCAGCTGCTGAGGGGCCAAAAATAACCCTGAATATAACCATCAGTGTGCACATTAAAAGGATATTTATTAGCCTCACCAGAAATCCCACTTCGATAACAGCGAAGTTGAACACGATAAATACTATAACAAGAAGAAGCCCTATGAACCATCTAAGAGTCCTGCTCACCTCATAAACCTCCTCAAAATAGGTTCAAAGCGCCCTGCAATGGCTTCGGTACAACCCTTTATTTCGGGTGTTTCAACCTGAATCCAATGAATTATCAACTCTCCCTTATCCTTGAACACATCAACCGTCAATGTCCCTGGTGTAAGCGTTATAGAATTTGCGAGCACAGTAATTGAAGAATCTTCTTTCAATTCTGTCTTTACCTTCACAAAACCCGGTTTGATCGGCGCTTCAGGATGTATAACGATCATAGCCACATGAAAATTTGCTTTGAGCATTTCCCAGAAAAGGATCATTATGTAAACAAGAAAGTACAAAATGCCTTTTAGCACAACGCTCTTTCCCGTATTCAAGAACACATCCCCAACTATTAAAGCAACGAAGAATGATGCGACAAGAGCAAAAACAAGCTCCTGAAAACTAAAGGGCAAGGTAATTAAAATCCACACTATAAAGCTGAGTATAAATACAATTATTCTGCTTTTCGTTTTAATATTCACTAATTACCACCTGCCATGAAAAGCTGGCTGTAAGCTTCTCTATTTATCACACAATCTACAACTTTATCCAATGTGATTTCTCTGATTGAAGGAATAAAAAGAATTGCTGTAACAAGGGTTAACAAACTCATGATTATCAGTGTTGATTTCATGGACAAAGGTATTTTGGCGTCTCCTGTTGAGGGGAAGGCTTTTTTCAGCATTTTCAGATAATAAGTAAGGGTAACAACACTTACAGCAAGGGCTATGAGAGCATAAATGTATTTTCCGGTATAAATAGCAGCCATTATTATCACCAATTTGCTGAAGAAGCCCCCAAAGGGAGGCACACCGGAAATTCCCATTGAAGCCATAAGTGTTGACACATATACTGTTTTGTTGCTCTTACCAGTCATTTTTTCCAGATCCCTTGTGCCTTCTGCCATTTCTATTGCTCCTGCATCAAGGAAAAGCGTTCCTTTTAGTACCGCATGGTTCAACATGTGATAAATTGCCCCGAGAATTCCGAGGGGCGTTCCCAGCCCCAGTGCAAAAACTATATAACCCATCTGGCTGACGCTGCTAAAGCCCAGCATTCTCTTAATGTCACTTTGCCCAAAAGCCATAATTGCGCCAATAATCATTGTTATGGAACCGATTACGAGCAATGATCCAAGAACCAGATCACTCCTTTGGAAAACCATAAAGAAAACTCTTATCATTGCATACGCGCCAAGCACCTTTATTAAAACTCCAGAAAGCATTGCCGATACAGGAGAAGGTGCTGAAGGATGAGCATCTGGCAGCCATGAATGGAATGGGAACATTGATGCTTTTAAGCCAAAGCCTGTAAGAAATAGCCCATAGGCAAGATATAATACAGGTATATCAGCACTCTTTATTGAAATCTGCATAAGTGTAAGAGAGGAAGTCGCACTATAAACACAGCCTATCCCGAATAGAATTATTGTGGATGATATAGAACCAAGTATGGCGTATTTGAAAGCCGCCTCATAATGTTCGGCTTCTCCCTGAAAAGCGACAAGGGCATAAGTCGCTATCAGTGAAACTTCCATGAAAACAAACAGATTGAAAAGGTCTCCCGTAACAGTGACACCATTTAAACCGGCAATTAAAAGCATCAAAAGTGCATAATAGTTGCTCAGTGAGCGAAAACGCTTCATGTAACCTATTGAGTACAACGTACTTAAAAAAGCTATCAATGAAACTAAAAATAACACGAAAGCTGATAAACTGTCGATAACCAACGAAATCGTATAGGGAATTTTCCATCCCGAAAGCTGATAAACGATAGTGCCTGAGGAGTCGATCAAAGCAAAAAGCAGTATTGAGAGAAACAGCAACAGAGATGTCGCTATTAGCGCAACGAGTTCTGCGAACTTACTTCTCTTTCCGCTCATGGCGAGCACAAAACCTGATAACAATGGAATTATAACGAAATAGGAAGCAATCACCCCTTAAGCCTCCTCACTTTGCGCACATCAAGTGTGCCGTAGTGTTTGTAAATATTTACCGCCAGTGCAACTAACAAGGCAGTAGTACCCAATTCAATAACAATAGATGTCAATACCAGTGCTTGTGGAAGCGGATCTACCATCATACCTGGGTCTTTTCCGGGCAACAGTATGGGAAAGGTTCCACCTGACCTGTAAGCAATCAATATAAGAAATAGATTCACTGCATATCCCATAATCCCGGAACCCAATATTATCTTCACGATATTAGCCTTAGTGAGCACTCCATAAAGTCCTACAAGAAAAAGGATAAAGGATAGGAGATACAAGCCCATAACTCATTCCTCCTCCTTTTTTTCGTTTTTGCTTTCATTAACTTCAGTATTTTTTCCATGCTCATAAAGGTTAAGAGCCACGAAAACGAGGAAAATAGCCGCTCCAACCTTTAACATGATAGCGAAATTCAAAATCGGAATGGTGCCGGCGCTAAAAAGATCGAACAACCTTCCCTTTGGAAGAAAATTACTTAAAAATGGCAAGCCTGCAAAAAAAGCCGCGATTCCCACCGCCAGAAATAGTAAGGCACCGGTGGAATCAAGCCTATGTAGTAAAGCTTTTCCGGGAACCCCGGTAGGGCTTCTCTTTCCGAAGGCCAATCTTATGTGTATTAAGGAAAGAGCAACAACCAAACCTCCCACAAATCCACCACCTGGAGTTAAGTGCCCATGTATCATCAGAAAAATACCATACAACAATATCAACCAAACTGTAAAACGCGTTATGGTTTTGACTATCAAAGTCATCCCTGAATGTCTTTCAGCCATTGGAATCACCTTCGTGTTTTTTTCTCTTGCTGAGTAAAGTTACAGCTCCAAGAATTGATACAAATATCACCGTCGCTTCCCCGAGTGTGTCATAGGCTCTGTAATCCAGAATGACTGAAGTTACCAGATTCGCTGAACCGGTGTCAGCCGACCCTTCAGAGAGGTATTTCTCTGAAACTTCAAGGAGCGGCTTCCCGAACTCCGGCAAAGCGGAAAACAGCGGAATAATCATTATTGTCGCGAGAATTAGAAGTAGCAATTTAGAGAACAGCAAAAATCTTCCTTCTCTTTCTTTTTCAAGCCTTTCACCGGTGGCTTTTAACAGCATAATCAAGATAATCACAGCAACTATTTCATAGACAAACTGAACAAGCGCGAGATCGGGCGCCTGTAAGAAAATAAAAGCCACTGCTAACGCCAGACCTGTTACACCTACCGATACTATGGAAGATAGCAGGTCCTTCAATTCAAGAGCTACAATGGAAGCAAAGATCATGAAAGAAACTATAAAGTACAGCCAGCCTTCAACGGGCATATCAACCACCCCTCAGGAATATTAAGAGAAAAGCTAAGAACCCAATCACAACCCATACACTGTAAAAAGACAATTCGCCTGTATGAAGCAATTTCAATGGTGCAACAGCAGCTTTTATCCCTGCCTTAAGCTGTGCATAAACATCAAAATACCCTTTCTCAGCACCATTGTAAATGGCCTTTAATGGTTTCATATTTCGTATATCGTTAAAAAAACCTGTGCCTGAGACCCTGAATTTCATAGTATCCTTTTGCCCTCCGACAAAAGCATCGTCTACTCTCACTTTTCGGAAGATGAAATATATCATAGCACCAAAGACAAAAGATAAAACAATCAAACCTAAAAGCTGTGTCGCCGAAAGAAAGCCTGCACTACTTTCAAAATTCATACCAAGGCTCTTCTCAATCAGTGGCAATGGGAAAAACTTCCAGCCTATACCTATAAGCAAACACAGGGAAGCGTTTATTAGCAAGGCGGTCAATTTTGCTGAAGAAGCTTCCCTGGTATTTTTAGTTTTCTCTGTGGTTTTCCCAAGGAAGATAGAATAATTCAGTTTCATGAAACTTGCCAAGGTTAGCGCACTTCCAAAAAGGGCCATTATGAGAAAGAGTGCGTACAGTATTCTATAGCCATAAAGGCTTTGAGCCATTGCTATCAAAACTCCCTGATAAACAAGCCATTTTGATACAAAACCATTTGTCAGCGGTATCCCAGAAATAGAGAGTGAACAAACCAGCATGCCTGAAAAAGTTAGCGGTGTTCGTCTTGCCATTCCGCCAAGTTCAGCTAATTCAACTGTACCTGCCGAGCTTTCCACATTTCCAGCAGCCATGAACAATCCCGACTTATAAATTGAGTGATTTACAGTATGCAGTAATCCGCCAATTATTCCAACAGGGTTTCCGGTAGCTATACCAAGCACCATGTAACCTACCTGACTCACTGCATGATAGCCAAGAAGCTTACGTGCATTGTGCTGAATCAAAGCCATCATGACAGCTATGATTATGGTAAAGGCTCCTATACCCGCTATGACAATTCTCAAATTTTGTGGCATGACGCTGTGTTCCAGGAACAATCTCGCAAGCAAATAGATCCCGAGGATCTTATCCAGAGAAGCGGGAAGAATAAAGGCAGATTCAACAGGTGCTTTTTCGCAGTATTCGGGTATCCATGTGTGCAATGGAAAAGCTCCCGCCTTCGCGAAAGAAGCCAGCGCAATAAAGCTCAAAGCCGTAATCTTCCATGGGTCGAACTCTCCATTTGAGGAACCAATCAAATTGGTATTTGAATATCCTAAAAGGAAAAACGCAAAAATTAATAGCGAATCAGATATTCCGGATATAATGAGCGTTTTTTTAGCAACGCCGAAGGCATTTTTAAAAGAAAGTGCAAAGAGATAAAGCATCAAACCTGCAAGGCCCCAGAATATCAGAAAAGCAATTGCATTTTGTGTCATCAAGGCCCCATTGACAAAAGACATAGTCATTATGAAATATACGTGGAATTTGAGTTTTTCGCTTTTTAAGAGGTAAATAGAAAATGCAAGGCCCAGTATATTGGCAAAAAGCAATGCAAAATAAGAAAGACCATCAAGGGAAAAGACCCCTTCACCATCCAATCCAGTCGTAAGAGGCAGATAGCCCCAAAGGATAAAGGAAGAAACCAAAAGGTATGAACAGGTAATGATATTAAGCCATCTCGCAACTTTCCAGTTTGTGCCACTGTCCATAAGTGCTGTTATCAGTGGTATGATGACCATAAAAGATAGAACATTCACAAAAGCTTCCATAATTCGCTCTCCCCTAACTCATCAATGAGTTTATCGGTTTTCCTTTGCGACAGTTCAAGTAAATTCTGGGCAATTTCCCTGCCTTTTTTGTCAAAAAGCTTTACAGATCTCTCCGTACAACAATAACAGGGATCAACCGATGCCAGCGTTATCATCACATCGGAGAGGTTCAATCCCGGACAGCTGACTTCGTAAGTTGGAATATTAACATAGCTCGGAGCTCTTATTTTATGCCTGACAGGACGGTTTGATCCATCTGAGCGTATGTAATGAAACACTTCACCTCTTGGAGCTTCATGTCTGCCAATTCCTTCGCCAGCAGGTATTTCAGCAATATCATTAAATATCGGCCCTGGAACTTTTCTCAAGCGTTCAATGATCTGTCTTATCATTTTTATGCTTTCAAACATCTCGAGTATTCTTACAACCGTTTTGGCAAAAACATCGCCCTCTTCACGGACAATTATGTCAAAATCCAGCAAATCGTAAGCCGCATATGGCTCGTCTTTCCTCACATCAATGGCAACTCCGGATGCTCTGGCTGTGGGTCCAACCGCACAATAGTTGATTGCATCTTCCTTTGTTAAAACACCAACACCACATAACCTGCTTTTAAGCACCGGATCATCCATAGCTGCTTTTGTAACCATACTCAACTTCTTTTCGAGCATGTCCATAACCTCGTTGACCCGTGCATTCAAAGATGTATCATAGTCTTTTCGAACTCCACCAACACGAAAAATTCCATAATGATTCCTGTTTCCGGTAATTAGCTCGATGACTTCAAGAACGGGTTCTCTGTATTTCCATGCCCACATCCAGAGTGTATCGTAACCAATAAAATGCCCTGCAAGACCAAGCCATAGCAAATGGCTGTGGACGCGTTCGAGCTCTCCTATCAAAGATCTTATATACCTTGCCCTCAAAGGGATTTCTACTTCACCAATATCTTCCAGTGCATTCACACAGGCAAAAGGGTGCGACGCAGAGCAAATGCCGCAAATCCTTTCAACAAGAAATATTGTCTGGTCAAAAGTGTTGCTCTCGGAAAGTTTTTCAATAGCTCTATGCATCCATCCGGTTTCCATTTCGATTTCTTTCACTGTCTCTCCATCAAGAGCTATCTTGAAGTATTCAGCTTCCTCCAAAAGAGGGTGAAAGGGACCAACCGGTAAATTGAAATCTTCACTCATGCTCTCGCCTCTTTACTCTAAGTGGATTCTTTGGAATTTTCGGGTTATTCTCAAGAAGCAACGGTTTAGGCACAGGATGATCTATGAAAACAACTCCAAAAAGGTCTCCAATTTCCCTTTCAATCCATTTTGCGCCGGCTATATTGTTCGAAATTGAAGGGACTTCCGGACTATCAAGAGGTACAAATACTTTCGGGCAGTAATATGTTCCACTTCTATCATCTGAAAAGTGGTAAACAAGTTCGAATCCTTCGTAGTTCTCAATAGCAGAAATTGTTGAAAGCCTTAGTCCCTTCCTAAAAAGATATTCTGCTACTTCAACGATGTCTTCAGGCATTACTTTAAAATAGATACGCTTCTTTTTGGAAAGAAGTATTTTGATTTTCTCCCTGAGCCTATTCAATATATCATTCTTGCTCTCCTCAGGATTCATCACTCTAACCTCCCCAGTAACTTTAACAACCCCTCTATCATTGTTTCTGGCTTTGGAGGGCACCCGGGAATATAAAGATTTACAGGAATAAGCTCATCCAGTGGTCCACATCGCGAGTAACTATCTTTGAATGTTGCACCGCCGATTGGGCAAGTTCCCACAGCTACAACAAAAACAGGTTTTGGCGCTTGATTATAAACCCTGACAACCCTTTCGGCGACTTTACATCCTCCCACACCTGTTATTAAAAGCACATCGGCATGTCTTATCGAGCCAACGAGCTTTATTCCAAAGCGTTCCAGATCATAGCCAGGTGTCAATAAATCAAGCACCTCTATATCACAGTTATTACAGGGAGAAGCGCTCATGTGAAATACCCATAAAGACTTTTTCAAAATCCTGTTATATACACCCATATTCAACCTCCGAAAAGGGCGAGAACGAGTGCGATCAATGCTAATGGTGATAAAACCTTCCAGAAAAAGTTCAACATTTTGTCTATGGTCACCCTCGGATTTACATTTTTCATTATTACCAAAATTATCAATGTTATAAGGTAAAAAAGAACGCTTAAGAGTATTCCAACTAATCCCTTGCCTATGCCGAAAAAGAGAACGCTTAAAAACAAGGGGTATATGAAGAATTCCATAGCTTTGGTTAGTTTCCATATTCCGAGTAAAACACCTGAATACTCTATTTCAACACCGCCAGCAAGCTCCGTTTCGGCTTCAGGCAAGTCAAATGGCTGTAAAGCAAGCTTTGCCTGGATGCACATTAACCCGAGAATATATGCAATTACACCGGAAAGAGAAGTAATGGCAGAAGTATTCAACACTGCTTCAAGTCTGAATGAAAATCCTGATTTTACAACAGGTACAAGTACCACCATAACAAAAACCAGCTCATCGGCAAGAAGCATCTTTATCTCTCTGGAAGCACCTATTGCGGCATAAACGTTAGCAGAAGCGGAAGCTCCAAGAAAAATCCCCGTGGAAACCAGAGAGCTTAGATAAAGCAACAAAATCAAATCTCCAGCAATTTCAAGCTTTAGAAAAACAGCACTTCCCAGAATCGTAGCAAAGGCTACAACCGAGGCAAAAGCAATTAACGGAGAAATTGAGTACATAATGCCTGCCGAATCAGCTGGAACTATACTTTCTTTGCCAAGCAGTTTGAAAAAGTCAATGAAATTCTGATACCAGGGTGGTCCTACCCTGTGCTGGAAGAGGGCGCTTAGCTTTCTTTCTATCCACCATGCTATCATCCCGCAAAATGCCGTAAAAACAAGCCCGGGAAATAAAAGAGTATATATGGCTATCAAAGAACCTTCCCCTCCTTATATCTCCAGTGATGGGTTTTAACAGCCAGGTACTTGCCTACAAAATACAACCCGCTGGAAGGATCTTCTTCATCTAGTTCCACCAAAGAAATTTCTCCGTTTTTAGAAGTTTTTACGCAGAGAGGTATATATTCCTGATTTTTCATTCTTTGCGAAACGCAATAATCACAGTGGTCAGCTACAAAGTTAATTGTTTCGGGAAAAAGAGTACCGAAAGGACATGCCAGAACACATGATTTGCAACCAACGCAAAGAAGATTAGCCCTTTTAACAGTACCGTCCGGTAGTCTTTTTAATGCGTCGCGTGGGCAGGCTTTGACACAATGAGCTTCCGGGCATTGGCGACAATACAACGCAAACTCTGCAATTTCTACAAGAGGAAGCAAACCATTATTTTTGCTATGATACAGATATTCGCATTGGATGTGCTGAGCAGGTTCTGATAGGAGTTTTTCAATGTCTATCAATAATCTTTTCATGCCCAGATCGCCTCCGGGTTCTCAAACTGGTCATAGGTAAAGACAGGCCCATCTTTGCAAACAAAATAATGTTCAATGGTACAATGCCTGCAAAGTCCAACACCACAATACATCTTGCTTTCCATTGACAAATACAGGTTTGAAGGCTTTATTCCTTTTTCGAGCAAACTCAAAGAAGTAAATTTCATCATAATAGGTGGGCCACAAACAGCTGCCACCGTGTTTTCTACATCAAATTCCAATGGTTTTAAAAGAGTTGTTACTACACCCACATTACCGGACCATTTCTGACCTTTGGGAACTTTGTCCACAGATAAATGCAGTTTTACTCCCCTGATCTTTGCCCACTCTTTCAATTGCTCTTTGTATATGAGATCTTCTGGGGACCTTGCCCCAAAACAGACCGTGATCCCTTTATAACGCTCAATATCATGCACAAGAGTGAGGAACAGAGACCTCAATGGAGCAAGGCCAACACCTCCACCCACGATCAAAACATGTTTCCCTTCAAATTTTTCGAGAGGATAACCGTTTCCATAAGGCCCTCTTAAAATCACCTCCGAGCCTTCAGTGATTCTGTGTATTTTTTCCGTCATATAACCTGTCTTCATTATCGTTATTTCTATGGGATTTTTTGTGTAATGTGAGCAAGATGGCGTGAAGGGCCCTTCACCTACCCCGGGTAATCCAACTTCAACAAATTGTCCGGTCTTGAATTCAAAATCGCCTCCACAATCAAGAACAAAGGTTTTGATTGTCGGGGATTCGGTAATTACTTTCACCAATTTTGTGCGTATCGATTCAAATGCATTCACCACAAGCATCACCACTACTTTTTGATTGTCAGCTTTCTGGCTGTAGCCCTGATATCAATACTTGCAGGGCAAACTTCAATGCAACGCCCACATCCTGTACAGGCGCTGATACCGAATTGTCTAACAGTATATGTGAATTTACAGGCATACCTATGGTTAAAGCGCTCATATAACTCCGCTCTAGGATTACCACCACCTGCCACACGCGCATAGCCTTTGAGCTGACATGCATCCCAGGACCGCACCTTTGAAAAATGTGATTTCCTGCTTTCGTCATTTAGCATAAAGCAATAGCAAGTAGGGCAGACAAAATTGCAGCCACCACATTCAATACAGGAATCAACAGCTTCTTTTAAAGGTTCAAGTTTTCTTTCCTCGGTGTGCGAAGAAATCGACCAGCCACTGTTCAGTTGCTCAAGCTCTCTTTTGACAAGTTCTCTATTCTTTTCTATTACCCGGTCAATATCCGGGATATCTTCCAAAATTCTATGGCCTTTCGAAAAATCTTCCAATAATTTCTCGCCTTTTTCAGAACCGCTTTTAAGCACAAACATACCACCGACTTCAGAGATTGAAAGGTCATAAATACTCTCCGGATAAGGTTCATAGCCTTGCAAAATACAGTGACAGCTTCCCTTAACTTCTTTACAGTCGATACCAATCAAAAGAGTTTTATTCCTTATTTCGGCATAGTAAGGGTCGGGGAATTCCCCGAGCAGCGCCTTGTCAAGGAAGCCTACTGCTTGAAGGTCGCAGTTGTTAACTCCAAGAATAATGATTTCAGGAAGTTTCGGTATGTCCAGAAGTTCCACTCTCGCAGGGAACAGTAATAATTTAATCGGATCAGCAGGTCTGAACCCACCCAGAAAGAGCTCTTGTTTATTATCTTCGGTAAGTATTTCAAAATAATACTCTCCACTGTGCTTAAATGGCGCATATACAGTTTTCCCTGTGCTGAGTAAGTAACTTATAAGTTCCTCCGGATAACATAGCATCTTTACCGCCCCTTAGTGAATATTTTCACATGAATTCGCAAAAAAATCCTTTGAATAAATGCTAAAAAGATATACCATTTAATCTTCTTCGGGTTCCATATACTGATAGTGCTTATAAGCCTCTTCGATGAGCTCGTTTTCAGAATCAAAAGCAATAAGATGCCCTTTACAACCTTTTCTTGGACAAAAATGTACATTCCCACCCTTTTCTAACTCAAGTTGAACGGTTTTTGCTGAACAGTCAGGACAGTTTACACTGCCTGTGAGTGAGTGTCCACAATGAGGGCAGAAAAATTCCGCAATTTCGCCGTCAGGCATATCAAAAGTCATGCTGTAGTTATAGCTTCCATACATTGCACTCAACCAGATAGTACCGTGATGGTCGCCATAAGAAACGCTCAGCTGAATACTGGGATGGGCATCGATCATTCTCTTCGAATTCATAAGGCTTTTGAAGCAATGAGGGCATTTTACATGTAAGGCAAACATCCCTTTTCCCCCTTGCATAAAGAATGAAGACTTATATTATGAGTCGGGAAGGAATATAGTAGGACTCCGTGAAGACGGAGCAAAACACATCAGCGAAGTTTTCTATGACACTTTAATAATAGCAGATTTGTTCAAAATTTAACAAGGGAATAAAAAGATTATAAATTAAGATAAACGAACAATAAAAAACCCATTTAACTAAACATTATCACATTAGAATTATTATATTAAATATTCTTTTATAGCATCAATTACTTTTGCCATCGTCACCACGTCTTTTGCCTCGAGCGTGTGAAGATGCACACCGCCAGAAAGTTCGAGTAACGGTGAGGCGTTAGAAGTTTTTAATCGTCCTATGAACTTCACGACATCTTCCTCTGTTTCTATATCGAGTATCCCCCTCAACTCACCATAAATAGGATGTTCCACAATTACATCAACAACTTTGCCACCGGCTTTAACAATAGCATGGAGTTCTTTATAGATATCCTCTTCTGAGTGTTTCACGGCTACAAGCTTTTGAATATGATCCGTGTACTTCATCATCTGGTATCCCTTAGGCGATGAAAATATTCTATGTCCCCTGGCACGGAGCGTTGCGACATATTGAACCACCATTTGCCTGCTAACACCCAATTTTTCAGCGAGTGTGTTCCCGGTTACAGGCAACCGTGAATTTTTAAGCAATTCAAGCAGCCGTTCTTCATTTCCCATAATAACCACCTCATCTGAATTATATCAGTTGATTTCAATATGAGAGTATGAGGTATAATAAAAACAAGGTGGTGATAGAATGCTATTTCTTGGGAAAAAAGAAATTCTCATTATTGAACTCTTCAAAGAACATCTAGATGCGGTGGAAAAAACCATTGAATCTCTTGAAAAATATATTTCAAAGATGCTGGACAAAGACCCTGAGAAGGTAAAAGAATCCTACGACGAAGTTCACAAGAGTGAGACTGAAGCAGACAGCATACGACGTAAGGTAGAATCAGAAATGTATCAGGGTGCTTTCTTACCTAATTTCAGGGGCGACCTTCTTGGACTGGTAGAAAATTTCGACCGAATCGCAAACAGTGCAGAAAGCATTTCTGATCAAATATATCTTCAAAAAATGGTGATCCCCAAAGACCTCCACGCGGAGATCCTAAAGCAGTTGGAGCTCTCATTAAAAACTTTTAGAGCTTTAAGGAAAGCAGCCGAGCAAATGTTTGAAGACCTCGAAAAAGCGGGAGAATTCGTAATTGAAACCGAAAAACTTGAACATGAAGAAGATATTTTTGAAAGAAAACTCATTGAAAAAATATATTCTACAGAGCTTTCTCTCGCTGAAAAAATGCAGTTGAGAGAGCTTGTAACGCATATCGGAAATCTTGCCGACCTTTCCGAGGACTGCTCCGACAGGATAGAAATCGTCATTTTGAAAAGAAGGGTTTGAGCTACGAGAAAATCGAGATTCCGAGAATCTCTATTTTCGTTGTAGGTTGCTGGTTGTGGGTTGTGCGTGGCTTGAAAAGCTGAGAAAACGACATGAATCCCTTCGGGATTGTTATGAACTCCTGCGGAGTTGTTTCGAACCACTTCGTGGCTGTCTCGAACTGCTGCGCAGTTGACGGCAGAAAAACATGGAGAGAGCAAGAATGGATGGAAATAATTGACGTACAACGAACAACGCACAACGTACAACGATTTTCTTGTTTCTCGAATCTCGAGTCTCGGATCTCGGACTCTCGGTTACTATTTCTCGCCTTCTCGGTCACTTAGTCTCGGCTCTCAGTTTTCGTTGTAGGTTGTGCATTAGAAAAGCATTTCTGTTAATCTATTAAGATAGTCTGTAATCTGGTTCATTCCGAAGTTCCTTGCCCAACGGTTGAGTTCCTTTCCATTGTGAAAGATGATTATTGTTGGGGCGGTAAACACAGTAAAAGCACCTGAGGCTTCTGGATTTTTGTTCATATCAACGTACAAGAATTTCCACTGTGGATAATTTTCTTCGATGTCCTCGAGTTTTCTTTTAACCGTGGTGCAGACACCACAGGTAGGGGTTGAAAATTCCACAAGCACTAACTCTTTTTCAATCTCGCTTTGAAGTTCGTTAAAACTCACTTCTTTCATTTCAATCACCTTTCTGATTAATTTGATAGCGATGATAATTATATTCGCTTATTACATGTTAGACTTTTCATTAGCATTAAAATGGAGGGTAGCGTTTTGAAAAAAGCCGCGGTTGTCGTTCCAATCGTTCTAATAGAAGGCGATCTGTATTTAATACTCACCCGACGTTCCAGAAAACTCACAAATCATCCTGGCCAGATAAGCTTCCCCGGAGGTGTGCAAGACAGGGGTGAGACATTAGTTGAAACCGCTTTGAGAGAAATGAAAGAAGAGATAGGTGTAAAGGCAAATAGTGTTATTTTCCTTCATAAATTGGAAACCACAGAAACCCTCATGTCAAAAATTGAAGTCCATCCCTTTGTCGCGCTTGTATCTGGTAGGTCTTTCAAGTTAAACAGGGAAGAAGTCGAAGAGATTATCTTTGTAAAACTTTCCCTGTTTTATTGCACAGAGAAAGAGATTATTTCGCTCCCTTCCGGAGAAGAGACAATAAAATACAGACTCCCCGGACTTATAGTCTGGGGAGCCACTGCAAGAATAATCGACAGCTCTTTAAGAAAGATCCGAGATATACTTTCAGATACCGGCTACATCGATTTCATCGATAATGACTGATGGAGAGAATACGACCGATGAATTGCCTCCCATCGGTGGCATACCGCAAGCAATATCATCACCGCACATCCTGAGCTTTTCAAACACTTTGAAGATATTTCCAGAAACGGTTATGCCATCAACACCGCCTGTAATTTTCCACCTTCAACCTTAAATCCCCTGGCTCCAAGAGAAAAGTTGCCGGATACAGGACTGGCGCCAGAATGTAATCCATCAAGCCCGATAATCACCAGCCCTTCTCCTAACTCTTCAAGAAGCTCCTCAAAACTCACTTCACCCGGTTTTACAATAAGGTTGATAAATGAAATATCGGTGGGGGCCTTGTATCCCCAGATTTTTATGGCGTTGCCGGTAGATTCTACATTGTCTTTTTTCGCGGTTTTTAGATCATAAAGATAAGTCTTCAAGACACCCTTTTCCACTAAAGACTTTTTCTTTGTAGGCACACCCTGATCGTCAAAGTACCTGTTTACAGGGCTTTCTTTATAGAAGGGGTCGTCTATGAGGGTAAAGCAGTCTGAGGCGATTTTATCTTCGATCCTATCTTTGAGCAAGGATAGGCCCTTTTGTACATTTTCTGCGGAAAACATATCGGCAAAAGCGCTTAAAAAACCCGCAAAAATATTGTTCCTGAAAATCACACTGTATTTTCCACTCTTTACCGGGGAGGAATGCAGTAGCAGTTTTAAGTCTGAAGCTATCCTGTTTGATAGCATTTCAATATTCAGATCTTCTATTTTTTTACCAACAAGGGCATTGAAAGAACTTTTTGGTGCTTTCCCATCGCTTGCAAGCCCCATTGCAAAGAGATATCCGCCATCGTTTTTAGAGTAAAGGTCCAAGCCCTTTGAATTTGCTATGTATATTTCTTCAACGTAAAATCCAAGGCTGTTGTAGGGTACCATAGTAATATGTTTATCCCGCTTTTTCAAGTCCTTTTCGAGTTCGATAATTTTCTTGACAGCTTCCACTTTGGGAAGCTTGTCAAATTCACCTCGATAGAAGTCTTTTCTGTTATAGCTTCCCGTCCCACTGTAAAGCAAATCTTCGTATTCGGACTCAATGATTTTCAAATTCTCCGTTGCTTCATTGACAAGTTGATGAGCAGATTCATCAGTGAAAACTTCTGTAAATGAATTTCCAACCTTGCCCTTTTCAATCACTTTAAAGCTGGCTCCGATAAGGGTAGCGTCTTTATAATTTTCGAGAGCTCCTTTTTGGGCGCTCACATTAAACTCGTGCTGAATTTTGAGATAAAGCTCGAAATCGTTCAATCCTTTTTGTCTGGCATATTCAAAAACCTTTTCTTTGAACTCTTTTAATTTCATTTGTTTCGCCCCCCAACAATCAATTCTGATACCCTTATCGTAGGTTGACCGACATCTGCCGGGATGCTGCCGGAGGCTGAGCCACACATACCTTGCGCCCTTGCCAGGTCATTGCCTACCATATCAATCTTCCAGAGAACTTCTGAGCCTTTGCCTATAAGAGTGGCCCCTCTAACAGGCTTTGTTATTCTACCCTTTTCGACGAGGTAACCCTCTCTAACTGAGAAGTTGAATTCGCCTGTTCCGGGAATGACAGATCCACCACTCATGGATTTTGCGTAAAGCCCATATTCGGTGTTGGCGATGATTTCTTCTGGATAGTATTCACCTGGAAGAATAAAAGTGTTGCTCATTCTCGAAGTCGGAGCATAGCGGTAGTCCTGCCGTCTGGCACTTCCAGTGCTTTCCATGCCCATTTTTCTTCCGTTGAATTTATCGATTAGATAGCTTTTCAGAATGCCATTTTCAATGAGCACGTTTCTGCGTGTGGGAGTACCTTCGTCATCGATGTTTGCAGAACCCCAGGCATTGGGAATTGTCGCATCATCGACAGCAGATACACAATCGGCCGCAACTTTTTGGCCGAGTTTTCCTGCAAAGACAGAGGCTCCTTTGGCGACTGAAGTCGCTTCAAGGGCATGCCCGCAAGCCTCATGGAAAATCACGCCACCGAATTCATTTGAGATGATAACAGGCATCTTTCCGGCGGGTGCATACTCAGCGTTTATCATTCTTGCCGCTATGCGGCCAGCTTTTTGCCCGGCTTCGTAAACATCAAAGGTGTTGTAAAATTCAAATCCCATCGCCGCTCCTGGACCAAAAAAGCCTGTCTCTTTTTCTCCGGGTTTTGTTGCAATGGCTGAAATCATTAATCTCGTACGTAGTCTTCTGTCAGAAGTTTTAAGCCCTTCTGAATTGTATATCCAGATTTTTTGATCGTAATCCCAGAATTCCACTGATACCTGAGAGATGAGTTTCGAGACGCTCTTAGCACCCTCAGTAGCTATTTTCATTATTTTAACGCGCTCATCTTTACCTACTGAAGAAGGTGTTAATATGAACAGATGGTCATTTTTGACACTTTTCTCTTCAAAACTCAAACTCATAGCATCATTTCTTTCTGAAACCAACACATCTCCGATGCCTTTTGCAACTGACATAAGGGCAGTTTCGGATACCTCATTTGTGTAAGCATATATACTTTGGGAACCTTTTGTTGCACGCACTCCTACACCAAAGGATTTACCTGATAGGGCAGTTTCAACTTTTCCGCTGGTCATGGAAATATTGTTGGTAATTCTCTCTTCGATGAATATATCCGCAAAATCAGCCCCCTGTCTAAGCAATTCGGTAATCATCGACCGTAATATTCTTTCTGGTATCATCTTTTCCCCTCCTTGAAAAAAGCCGGGAGGAGTCCTCCCGGCACACATTCAATCTAACTTAAATGTTGTTTTTCTTCAGGAAATCATCGATAATTTGTTCAAGAGTAGGTTCACCGATTTCCTGAAGTTCGTAGCCAACTCTAACAGCGGGTTTGTTTATTTTTATAACCCTTCTCAAATCGATTGGCGTTCCGATTATCACAAGGTCGGCATCGGCGTTGTTTATAGTTTCTTCAAGTTCCTTCATCTGTTTTTCGCCATAACCCATAGCTGGCAAAATCTGGTCAAGGTGATTGTACTTTCTGTAAGTGTCCACTATTGATCCCACCGCATAGGGTCTGGGGTCAATAATCTCAGCAGCCCCATATTTCTTGGCAGCTACCCAGCCAGCACCATAACTCATTTCTCCGTGCGTCAGTGTTGGACCATCTTCTACAACAAGTACTTTTTTACCTTTTATTGTGGCACTGTCTTCCACTGTAAGAGGTGAAGCTGCATCAACAACAACGGCATTCGGGTTGTACTTAGCAATATTCTGCCTTACTGTTTCAATGCCTTCAGGATTGGCCGTTTCTTCTTTGTTAATAACAACAACGTCTGCCAAAATCAAGTTGGCCATACCCGGGTAATAGCTAATTTCATGGCCGGGCCTATGAGGATCAACGACAGTAATGTAAAGGTCTGATTTGTAGAAAGAGAAATCGTTGTTTCCGCCATCCCAGAGAATAACATCTACATCTTCTTTTTCGGCTTCTCTGAGAATTGCTTCATAATCAACACCGGCGTAGATTATAGAACCTCTATCAATATGAGGTTCGTATTCTTCACGCTCTTCTATAGTACATTCATGCTTATCAAGGTCTGAATAATCAGCAAATCTCTGCACTTTCTGCTTTACAAGGTCGCCATAAGGCATAGGGTGTCTTATAGAAACGACTTTCTTGCCTTTTGCTCTCAAAATATCAAGAACTCTTCTTGTGGTCTGACTCTTACCACAGCCTGTTCTTATAGCACAGACCGAGATGATTGGCTTGGATGATTTAACCATGGTTTCTTTGGGACCCAGGAGCATAAAATCAGCACCAGCAGCAAGCACTATTTCTGCTCTTTCCATAACGTACTGATGAGGAAGATCGCTGTAAGCCAGAACAACGTGATCAACGTTGTACTCTTTTATGAGTTCAGGTAGCCTTTCTTCAGAATAAATTGGTATCCCATTGGGATAGAGCTCTCCGGCAAGTTCAGCAGGATATTTTTTGTCTTCGATTCCGGGAATTTGCGTTGCCGTAAAAGCAACAACTTCGTAATTCGGGTTGTTTCTGAAATAAGTGTTGAAATTGTGGAAATCCCTTCCAGCAGCACCCATGATGATTACTTTCTTCTTAGTCACAATGTCACCTCCATCTAATTTATGGTTATCATGAAAATTTTAACAGTCTTTGCAAAAAACTTCAAAAAGCACCTGGGCCGGGTAATACTAATAAGAGAAAAGGATACCCATGGAAGCTTTTTATACATTAGTATGCTTCAGTATACACATCTAACCACCATTGGCAGCATTGATAATCAGTACTCTGGCGTTTTCGTGAATTTTTTCCTTTTTATCTAGTATCCTGCCATCAGCCATAACCAAAACCGGGTCTCTCCAGAGCCCTGTTTTTTTCAGGAGGTCTTCTACCAACAATTCATTATCGAAAGACCATTTTTTGTCTCCATAGATCACTTCCATCTTTTTCACCTCGCTCTATTACTGGTGACGCATACCGGGCAATCCGGGCGTTTGTCAACATTGAATTCTGTAAAAGTTAGGGATTTTAAGTCAAACCAAAAACCTTTCAGAGGGATATTGGGATTTCTCAGGATGTGTGTGGCATATGCTGCTTGAAGTAGGCCACCAAAATAGCTTGTGAAGGGAAGAATGGGCTTTAAAGCATTTATGTCTTTTCTATCATTCCCCACAAAACATCTATAGCAAGCATCTATCTGCCTGTGAGCCATCACATACCCTGAAAAACCTTCGACTCCAGCATCTATGAATGGGATTTTTTCCCTATAACACGCATCGTTTATTTGATATCTTGCATCATAATTATCCACGCAAGCTATTACAATATCAGGAAACTCTCTTTTCAAAATCTCTGGCTTGAATGGCTCATCGTATATCTTCAGGCTTAAATTATCTCTTTTGCTTAATAAATTCCTGAGGACTTCTGACTTCGGCTTTCCAACATCTTTGCTTGAATAAAAAAACTGACGGTGGATGTTGGAGATGCTAATAGTATCGTGCTCAACAACAACAATGTTTTCTAACCCATTTCGCAGGAGGGTTTCAATTGCTGGTGACCCGAGACCGCCTGCACCAACAACAAGCGCTTTCTTTTTATAAGGAAAGGGTTTTAGAGAAACCGGTAATTGTATGCTTTTTAAAGGAACTGAACTGCTTTTTTCCTGCATAACGCTTAAAAAAATAAGACTCACCACAACGGGGATAAACAATCTACTCAGGTTTTCAGGTATAAGGACTTTTATGGTTTCACCATATTCTACCTTTAAGTCGTTTTCGGTTGTTCCGAAAATCATGCCAGGTTCCTTTTTCACTTCCATAAAGGGAAATATCTCTTTTAAATCCCGTATTTTTCTGGAATCAAAGCATGAAGAAACACTTGTGAATCCCAGTCTGAAAAGCAATCCTGCTATTTCCCTTTCACTTTCTGTGTGCGGGCAGCCAAGGGGAAATTGGGATAATTTTCTCTGAAGCTCCGGTGTTACACCTTCAACAAGCAATTGTCTTTCAAAATAGGCCTTAGCAACCTTCTCTTTCAAAAAAATCCCTCACATTTTGATTAAAATATCAATCAATTATATTCTACCATTTTTATCTTATTTTGAATTAAAAAGGGAATCATCGTAATTGATGATTCCCTTTTTTTATTTACAGGCTGTAAACTTCTTTTCCTTCTATGAAAACCTTTTCGACAATAGATCTAAATTCAAAGGGATGGCCGCTCCAGATAACGAGGTCAGCATCTTTGCCCAATTCAATTGAACCAACTCTGTCATCTATACCGAGAATCTTTGCGGGATTTATTGTTACCATTTTCAGTAGGTCTTCTTCCTTTGCGCCATATCTCAGTGCAGTTCCCAGCTGGATGGTGGTGTGTTCAAGATGGATTACAGGATGATCACACATCATAGCAGCAAGAATACCCTTTTCGTTAATTATCCTGACCGAATCGAAGGTCATGTCTTTCAGTTCCAGCTTTGTCCTAAAGCCAAGTATCGGCCCTAAAACTACTGGTATGTTTTTTGCTTTCAAAAAGTCTGCTATTTTATATCCTTCTGTGGCATGTTCAATAACAAGGTCAAAACCAAACTCTTCTGAAATCCTTACAGCTGTCAGAATATCGTCAGCTCTGTGAGCGTGAATCCTGGCCGGGATCTCCCTTCTTAAAACTTTTTCGCCGATTTCCAGCTTGGGATCTATTTCGTTAAATGCTTCCCCTTTTTCCTTTGCTTTCTCTTTTTTAGCCATGTAGTTCTTTACATTCTGGAAATACTTCCTTATAGAAGCTCCAACTCCTAATCTTGTTGCCGGGGCTTTGTTCATCGAACCATATACTCTTTTAGGGTTCTCTCCGGTTGCCATTTTTAAGCCTGCGGGTTCTTTTACTATCATTTCGTCTACTATTTTTGACTTTAATTTCAAAATAGCTCCCTGCCCACCAACAGGGTTGGCGCTTCCTGGAACTACCATTACCGTTGTTACTCCACCGGAAAGAGCCCTTTTAATTGCAGGATCTTCAGGATAAAAGGCATCGATTACCCGCACTTCTGGAGTTAGGGGATCTGTCATCTCATTTCCATCCTGGTAAAACATCTCCCCGGCTCCTTCTTCAAAAACTCCAATATGGGAGTGAGCATCAACAAAACCCGGAAAAATGTACTTACCCGTTGCATCAATAACTTCAGCATTTTTCGCAATAATATTTTCTGCGACCTGCTGAATTTTCCCATCCCGAATAAGAATATCACCCTTGAAAGGAGCACCTGTTATCGGGTATACAGTGCCTGATTTCAACAATAATTCCATTGTATCCCCTCCATTTAATTTGGAATGCTAACCATTTCGATTTTAACAGATGGATGGTCAAATTCAGCGAGCTCTGAGAAATAATCTCGAAACAATTATAAGAAGCAGCATACCAATAATGGCAAAGGCAATGTTCACTAAAATAAATTCATTTTTACTCAGTTCAATTATTCCCATTGTCCCTCGTACAAGCCTTACTGTATAGGTAACAGGTAAAAGCAGCGAAAGCTTTTTCATGAACTCCGGAAGAAAAGCTATGGGAAAATATACTCCCGAAGCAAAAGTCATAACTACGAAAAGTATAGTTCCCGCACTTTGAGCGCTTTGAGGTTCACTGAAAATCAAAACAAGAAACAATCCAAGAGCCATCATACCCATGGTAGAACAAATCACAACCACGAAAAGGGGGCCCCACTCAGGGGCGATTTTTGAATCAAACAGTAATTTGTTTACCAGCATAATGATAAAAACAGAGAATACACTTACAATGAACCTTGTTAACGTACTTCCTATGACAAAAGCCGTGGAACTCATGGGTGTAGCACGGAAGCGGTTTAAAATCCCCCTTTTTCTATATCGACCAAAAATGGAGATGACAGCAAACATCCCGGACGAAAGAATTGATATGCCTATAACACCTGACATTATATAATCTGCCTCTGTGGTGATAAAAGACCCTGCGGATATGGGGGTCTTTTTTAGTTCTATTATTTCTTTAACTCCGTTGATTTGACCTTCAATAATCGAAACCATGGCACTTCTTGCAGTGTTGATTTCACCTTCAAGCGCCGGGTTCCCTTCCTTTATAATGAATTCTATCTCTTTATCGTGAAAGAATACAGCCAGTTCAATTTCATCATTTTCTAAAGCTTTCAGCATTTCCTCCGTTGAATTAAATATCTCAACATGATAACCGCTGATGCTCTTTACAGTATCGGTTATCAATTCATTTTGCGAAAAGAGCCCAATTTTTAGCACAGAGACACCCTCCTGGCCACCAAACAAGAAGCCAAACATCACGAGAAAAAGTATTGGGAAACCGAGACTGAAAAAAAACTCCAGCCTGTTCCTGAATGATTCTTTGAAAAATGCCATGAAAATATAGCCCGTCTGTTTGAGTTTATTCATATCCCATCACCTTTTTAAAATTAAGACTGAAGATGGAGATTGACGTCACCGCCCAGATTAAAGGCACAATGATCAGCATAGAATCTGACATAGTGCCAAATTTGTAACCCAGAATACGCCGCATGAGCTCCACCAGATAAGTTGTTGGGATTACATACATAACCGCCTTCATACCTGAAGGGACATTTGAAATTGGAATGTAGAGACCTCCCAGAAACATCATACTTTGAAAGGTAATCTGGCTTATAGCAACCACTGCAGAGGGTTTTTTCACAAGAGAAACTATCATCAACCCGAAGGGTAGCATTGTGACCAATGAGAACAGAAAAGCTCCAATGAATCTCAGCGATAGTATTCCATGGTCAACAGGATAAAAGGTAAGGGCTAGAGTGAAGAGCAGAACCGCTGAGATTATATTAATGCTTACAAGCTTTAAGACATTTGCTGTCAGATATTCTAATGGCGAGATTGGCGTGCTGTATAACTTCCTGTTTAGCCCTGAATCTCTTGAAAAAGTCAAGCTGTAAGGTCCATCCATTAGAGTTGCTATAAGCACGCTCATAAGAAGAATGCCGGGGAATAAAAAGGTAACGTAATTAAATTCTTCTGATTCTTTCCTCAAAAGGGAAGTCATCTTCACTTCCAGTGATATATAATCGGGTTCTTTTCTTTTGGCTATCTCTAAATCGACCTGATCAAAAACGCTGTTCATAATATCTGCAGCGATTTCTGAACTTTGTTTTCCTGGTATATAAAACATTTCCAGCTCAGATTTCACAACTGATGTTTTTAACAGCGTTGCAGCAGCGAGCTTTGAGCTGGTTCCCTTTGGAATTTTGAATACCAGCTCTATCGATCCTTTTTTCAGTGCCTCTGTTGCTTCTTCAACAGAGGAAAATTCCCTGAGTGTAAAGGGCCCTTCTTCCCCTGATATTGAATTAAGTACTTCATCAATTATTACACCAAGACCCGTGAGTTTTTCTTCTCTGACCACACCTATCTCAAAACTTATTCCCGACTCTGAGCCAAGATTTCCAAAAATCGAGCTGAGGAGGAAAAAAAGTATGAGTGGAAAGATAAGAGACCAGAAAAAGGTTTCGAACTCCCGAAGATCGCTTCTCAATAAAGCTTTTAGCAAAGTCAGAGTACGCTTCAAAAGGACACCCCCTCAATCCCTGAGAGAATGACCGGTGAGTTTCAAGAAGACATCTTCAAGATTGGGTTTCCTTATGATTATGTTCTCCACTTTGCTGTTATGGTTTCCCAGAATGGAGAAGATCTTTTCAAGGGTGGATTCGATGTCATGAGTGGGGCAAATGAATTTACCGTTATCCAATTTAAGTTCTGGAAAATGCTTCTGAAATGCAGCAAAAACAGAATCGCTGTTGTCCGAGTCAGATAGGCTAAATTCAACAAATTGATTTTCTTCAACAGTTTTCACAAGCTCTTCTAGAGTTCCAGAAGCAATAATCTTACCGTGGTCAATAATGATTATTCTATCCGCAAGCTGTTCAGCTTCCTCCATGTAATGAGTGGTGAGCACTATTGTTTTTTTCTTTCCTTTAGCTTGAGAACTGTATCCCAGAGAAGCCGTCTCGCCTGAGGATCAAGGCCTGTTGTGGGTTCATCAAGAAAAAGAATTTTGGGGTCGTTAACAAGTGCAACAGCAAGTGCAAGACGTTGCTTCTGGCCACCTGACAAATTTTTTACAAGGGTTTTTGATTTTTCCTTGAGTTCGACAAGCTGTATTAAATCTTCTGATTTCAAAGATTTCGAATAGAGTCCGCAAAAAAGCTTGATGGTTTCCTTAACAGTTAGATAATCCATGAAAGAGCTTGTCTGGAGCTGAACCCCGATTATATCTTTTATCTCTTTTCCTATTTCTCTAACTTTTGATTCAAAATAAAATATGTCGCCAGAGTCCTGCTTTCTAAGTCCTTCAAGAATCTCAACAGTTGTGGTTTTTCCCGCACCGTTTGGTCCCAGTATAGCAAGGCATTCGCCTATTTTCACCTTAAAAGAAATGCCGTCAACGGCTTTTACATTCCCATAGTGTTTTACGAGTTTATTAACCTCAATTGCTGCTGGCATTTGACCCCTCCTTCAAAACGATCAAGAACTGCCTGCTTTAATTGTCTTTTCAATTACTCTGGAGATGGAAAGCAATTCCTTGATGAGCTTTTTAGGTGAAATGATTTCGAAATTTACTTTCTTGTTTTCAAGAAGCCATTTAACTATGTCGAGAGGTTTTTCGTAAACCAGCAGAAGAGTTTCAGAATTTTTTTTGATCCTGGCCACTCTTATTTCTGTCGGAAAAGACTTTTCGAGATTGAAAACGGGAACTTCTGTATGATGTTTATCTATAGTTTTAAGAAGTTTCAGTTCCTTTAGTTTTATCTCAAGGATTTTCTTTGAGTTTTCAAAGCGCCCCACAAAGCCTTCGCGTGAAGCGCTGTAATAGTAAGGAATAAATATTCCGGAGTGTTCGGGGAGTTTTACGAACAGTTTTTCTTTTCGAGATATTGCACCTTCTATGACAGAAACCACCGGATTCTTCTTTCGCATACCAGCGCTCGGGCCAAATAGCAACGGAAATTCAAAAGGCTCAGCGTAATAGTAACCCCCGTATTTTCTCGAATATTTAAGCGGCGCATGAAAAACTCTGCGAAGGTATTCAATTTCCCTTTCAGCCTGTCTTGTGGATATCCTAAAAGCGAGGGTCATTTCTTTAAGTGAAGGATATTCTCCCCTGATTAATTTCTCGTGAAGCCAGATGAGCCTTGTTCTATCCGTTTTTATCCCCCCTAAGTCTCATTTTAGCACATTTCACTGTCCACAAGCTTTTTCGCATACCATTACCACCACCTCAGCCTTTTTAGTGAATTTTGCAGATTTCACAATAACAGTGGCAATGTATGCTCCTTCTTCCTCCGGGAGTTTCCAGATGGCTTTACTGGATTTTTGCTCGATTATTTCACCTGATTCCACATGCCAGTCAAACTCAAGCAAGTCATCAGGATATGTTGTGCAACGCAACTCGACAGTTTCTCCGGGTTTAACGACAAATGGCTTTGCGACAAAGGAATTTATCTCAAAATCAATCGGGGGTAAAATGGAATAAACGGTTGAATCGCCAACTATCCCGTAACCGACATGCACACGTCTTTCCCCGGGAGTAATATGATCAGGTGATTCGTATGTTATTTCAAATTGAGAAGTTATCTCCATTGCGATGGAGTTCAAAATACTTCCAAAATCCCTGATACGGGCGTATGAGATCTCTATGAACTTTCCCGGGACATCTTTTCGCAAATCCCGAAATTCAACAGCCTTTTCAGGGCCGACCAGTATGAATGTTATCATGTTTTCCAGAAGAAATTCCCGCACTTCACTAACTGAATATCCCGAAAAATCTGTTCCATCGCCCCTGTAATGAGGAGCAGCATCTGTAACAACAATTGCTATTCTCTGAGCATTTTTTCTGAAATTGAGCTCAGAAATTCCCATAATGGCATCAAGAGAAATTTCAGGAATATCACCACCTCCGGTGGCGTATTGCTCTTCAAGCACTTTTTTTATTTTAATGAAATTATCCGTAAGGTCATAACGACTTCTCAATTCATCACCGAAAGTTATAAGTCCAATTCTCGCATCAAGACCTGAGTTTTCAAGGATTTCTGTAAAAGTTATTAGATTTTCAACCATTGCCCTGATTTCATTGATCATGCTCGCAGTCGTATCAAGCACAAAAACGATATCAACAGGGGCATTTATTTTCCTGCTTAAAGCCAAAAGGGAAATATCTTTCACTTTTACGCCATTTTCATACACCGTTATTCCGTCTTCATAAAGCGCTTGTTCATAGGTATTTAAGCTGATTTTGAGATGGATTTCCGGAAATCCGGAATGATCCATTTCAAAAATTTTCAGAGTTGTTCTACTTTCTTCGGGGATTTTTATTGTGGTTGTGGCTTCAGAAGCTGTGTTAAGGTTTACAACGCGCAATTCATGTTCTTCGCCTGGATTTAGTTCAGGATAACTGTATGGAAGAAAGAAGCTCATAGTGCTTGTGAATTTACGCATGACAAAGAGTTCATCAAAAGCTTTTTCAAAGTCCTCTTCATCAAATTTGAAGATTTTGCCACCACTTTGATTTGCAATTTCTTCATAACGTTCATCAGGGTCCTGATAAAGAACAAAGACATTTAAATGCCGCTCTGCTATTTTTTTCATCAATCCCTGATAAAACGAGTCATTAACGGCGTTTTGATAGCTGTCTTCATCAGTAATCAAAATCAATACCTTTCCTGCATCTTTCCTGAAATCATAGCCCGCGGCTGTGTACAAAGCTCTTATCTGGCACTCGTCAGCTCCACCCACATATGACAAAACCTCGGAAAGACGATTTTGAAGTTCCACTACCGATGTTGTAAAGCGCGAGCCCTTTGAGTTAACGAATTCGTGGTTTATTGTTGTGCCAAATCCAAGGACGGCAAATCTAAGATCATAACCATTTTTTCTCATATCCTCCGCGATGGATGCCACTTTTTCTTTTACGGAAGCAATTTTAATGCCCATTGTTCCCGAATTGTCTATAACAAAAACAATATCCAGTGGCTTTCTGTCTTCAAAGGAATCCATGCTGAAATCGAGCAACTTTGCTGCTTTTCCATTGTCGTATACCTGAATTGAAGACATAGTTGCTTCTTCACCGCTAATTTTCATCCTTATCAACGGGAATGTTGAAGTGTCCACACTCATAATATTCAATTGCGCAAAGATCGCAGAAAAAAAACAAAGAAAAACCAGGAGCAACAGCGTTCTCCTCATTATTTCACTCCTCTCAATGTCATTGCTCGTCAAAAGAGAGATTTATATACTTCGCTTTTACACCATTCAACAGATTTAGTTTTCTGCAAAGCTCTTTATGTTTTTCTTCTTCACCAACAAGCTCAAGTATGATCAAACCCACATCTGAACAATTATCCAGAACTCCATCATGTAAACCCAGGCGCGTTTTTATAAGGCATCCCCAGCCTGTAAGAAGCTGTTGAACCCTTGTCGCTGCCTCTTTTCTATGGTCTATCATGATTGCCATGACAGTTTTTATAGGAACCTGCTCCACATCTATCCCCTCCTTGCCGGTATAATTAATTATACATCTATTTGCTCAATGCCTTTCGTTTATAATAGATAGTGGATTTAATTAAGTTATGTATAAGGGGGAGATAAAATGAACCAGGGAATTAAGATTAGTGAAGATATTTACTGGATAGGCGTCAACGATTATGAAACAGACCTTTTTGAAAGTCTTTGGCCGCTACCTAAGGGAGTTTCCTATAACGCATATTTGATATTGGACGAAAAAATTGCGCTTATTGATACGGTGAAAGGTGGTTATTTTTCCCAATATCTTGACAAGATAAAGAAAATGCTTCCAGAGGGAAAAAGCGTTGACTATCTCGTGATAAACCACATGGAGCCTGATCACTCAGGTGCGATAAAAGTGTTGGTTGAAGCCTACCCTGAAATGAAGATAGTAGGGAACAAAAAAACTCTCCAGTTTCTGGAAGGATTCTATGGGATAACAAGAAACACGGTTTCGGTTGAAGATAGTGAAGTTCTTTCACTTGGCTCTCATAAGCTGCAATTCTATTTAACGCCTATGGTTCACTGGCCAGAAACCATGATGACTTACGATATCAAGACAGGAACCCTCTTTTCAGGTGATGCTTTCGGCGGTTTTGGAGCGCTTAACGGCGGTATTTTCGATGATCAGGTAGATCTGGAATATTATGAAAATGAAATATTGAGATATTTCTCGAACATCGTTGGGCGTTATAGTTCAATGGTTCAGCGCGCTTTTAAGAAGCTCGAGGGACTGAATATTAAGACCATAGCGGCCACACACGGTCCGGTATGGAGAAAAAACCCGGATAAAATAATAGAGCTTTATGACCGCTGGAGCAAACAGGAAACAGAGGAAGGTGTAGTATTGGTTTATGGCTCTATGTACGGAAACACCCAAAAGATGATGGAAGCTGTTGCAAAGGGTTTGTGTAATGAAGGGGTTCAAAAAATCAGACTTCACAATATTGCCAGATCGCATTTATCATTCATCATTCGTGATATCTGGAGATTTAAGGGATTGATAATGGGAAGTTGTACTTATAACACCGAACTGTTTCCCCCAATGAAGCAGCTGATCTCAGCTATTGAAAATCGAATGATGAAGAACAGATATGTGGGAGTTTTGGGTTCATATAGCTGGAGCGGCGGGGCGTTAAAGGAACTCGAAGAATTTGCAACTAACCGCAAAGGTTGGAATTTGGTTGAACCGGTAATAGAAGCCCTTCATTCTCCTGGTGAGGAAGAATTGAAAAGGTGTGAACTACTTGGCAAGAATATGGCTATCGCAATGAGAAAAGCTTCTGAGTAGTAATTAATATGGGCTGGAAAAACTCCAGCCCTTTATTTGACAATCACTGTTCTATGTGTTATAGTACAGTAAGCTATATAATTAGAGAAGGTGTTGCAATGTTATTAAATCTGGATTTACGCTCTTCAATGCCAATATACGAACAAATAAAGCTGGGAATACTTGGAAAGATATTGAATGGCGAATTAAAGAGAGATGATGTTTTACCTTCCATCAGGGAATTGGCTTCGATTTTGAGGGTAAACCCAAATACAGTGATAAGGGCCTATAAAGAACTGGAAATCGAAGGTATTTTAATTGCAAGGCAGGGAATCGGTTTTCTCGTAAACGCTGAGATTCAGACAACCAGGGGAATTTTCATGGCGGTCTTGCAAAAAGAGCTCCTGGAACCAATCAGGAAAGCAAAAAGAAGCGGGATAGAGCTTGAAGAAATTATCGAGGTGGTGAAAGAGCTATGGAAAAATACAGAGTAAGCGAACCTATTGTTATAAGAGGGCTTGAAAAAAGTTACGGAAGAACAAAAGCAGTGGATGGGATTGATTTTGATGTGAAACCTCAGGAAGTCCACGCCCTTCTTGGACCTAATGGAGCCGGTAAAACCACTACGATCAAATCAATACTGGGTTTCGTGAACTATACTGGGGAAATCATGCTCTTTGGAAAAGAAATCGACCAGGTTAGAGCAAAGATAGCTTTTGTACCTGATGAAAAGAACTTCTACAAGTCCCTCACAGGCACACAGGCAATAGAAATGTGCAAAAAGCTCTTTGATGACTTCCATGAAGACAGGGCCAAAGAAATATTTGAAAAATTTCAATTGCCTATGAAAAAGAAGATCGGCACCTTTTCCCATGGAATGAAAACACAGGTATATCTTGCATTGATTTTTGCCAGGCAGGCACAACTCTATATTTTTGATGAACCTACCTGGGGGCTGGACCCAATCAAAAGGGACGATGTGCTTGAGATGATACGTGATCTGGTAATCGATGGAAGTTCTGTCATGTACACTTCTCACATCATACCGGAAGTGGAAAGAATAGCGGATAGAATATCGATAATGCATAAAGGGAAAATTCATTTTTCAGGCACTCTTGATGAAATAAAGGAAAGATTCATTATCTTGAAGAGTGCCCAAAAAATTGATACAAGGAAATACGATGTTGTCTCTGCATTCAGGCAGAATGGTTTTTACATATTTATGGTTGACACGAAAGGCATAACTTTTCATCCAGAAAAAGAGTGTGATTGTCATGTACCCGACTTAAATGAATTCTTCCAGGTAGTGATAAGGGGTGAAAAGAATGTTTTATAAGGAGATAAGGGAACTGAAAATAACCTTAATCATCGTTTCGCTTCTTCTGCTTATAGCCCTTGTGGCAACCGTTGCAATGAAGGAAACTGCTGTTGAAATATTGCGAGGCATGGGCACAGAGGACATGCCAGAGTTTGCGAAGAATCTCGTTGCAAATCCCGATCTTCTTTCCAATATAGGAAACAATGACTTTTATCTGGTAAGTCAATGGCAAGGAAAAAATCTCGGGCAGTTCATACCGCTAATTATTCTGATAATTTCCATTCCCATATTTGCCCGAGAAATAGACAAAAAGACCATTTATTTTCTCCTATCAAGATTGACAAGGAAAAGAGTGTTCTTCATGAAATATCTCACAGGACTTGGGGTTCTTTCCTGCTTGATAGTGCTGTTCTCCTTGGCAGGACCTATTGCAATGAATCTTGCAGGTTATGAAACAGGATTTAGTCTAACATTCAAAATACTGGTTCATCAGTTGATTGGCGGTGCTTTTTTCTTTTCTGTTTTCATCTTTTATTCTGTGCTTTCAAATGACCAGACAAAACCACTGATTATAGGCATCGCAACGATAATAGGGCTTCCAATAATTGGGATTTTCAAGCCCTTTGCCTTTCTAAACCTCTACCCTTATATTCTGGGTTCCAATGTTTTCAACGAAGGGATCGAAATAACAAAATCTATTGTGCTTATTTTCATAACCACGGCAATTATGACAATTGATTATATGGCTTTCCAGAAGAGAGAGCTGTAAAGGGAAAGTAGGTGATTATGAGTGATCAGTCTTATGAACATCACAAAAATTTATTCGGGGAATGTTAGAGCAGTTGATAATCTATCACTGGAAGTCAGAAGCGGGGAGATTTTTGGCTTTCTTGGTCCCAATGGCGCTGGTAAGACAACGACTATAAAAATGCTCACAGGGGTTATCGAACCAACCCAGGGAACTGTTAAAGTTTGCGGAGTAAACATGGTTAAAGACCCCGTCACTGCTAAATCCTTTATAGGTTACGTGGCTGATGAACCGCTGGTAATGGAAAAACTGAAGGGAATTGAATATCTTAACTTCATCATGAACGTTTTTCAGGTTCCGAAAGACCTTAGAACCCAGAGAATAGAAAGGCTCTTAGAAGATTTCAAGCTATCTCATGCCATAACAGATCCCATAAACACATATTCGCATGGAATGAAGCAAAAACTTAGCCTGATAGCTGCTCTTTCCCACAATCCCAAGGTCTGGGTTCTTGATGAACCCATTGTAGGACTGGATCCGGAATCGGCTTTCATTTTGAAAAAAATGATGCGAAACCATGCCAATTCAGGAAATACTGTTTTCTTCTCTACCCACGTAATGGAGATAGCCGAGAGAGTATGCGATAGGATAGGTATAATTCAAAAAGGAAAGCTCGAATTTGTCGGAACAGTTGAAGAGCTGAGGAAAATCAAGGGTTCTGGCACGCTTGAAGAACTCTTTTTAGAGGTGACAAAAAGTGAGATTGAAAAGATTGATTTCTCTTATCTGGACAATAATTAATGCAAATTACGGTTTGAGTAATATAAAAATCGCGTTGAAAAAGGACAAGAAAAACATTCTTCTTCTGGCGTTGATGATCTATGCCTTTGTTGCAATCGGATTTTCTTTTGTGTTCTTTTACAGGCCTTTATTGATCAGTAGCTTTCAACAGCTCGCAGCGATTGGAATGGAAAATCTCTTCCTTGCAAACGCTTTTCTCAGTGCGGGTATTCTGGGATTTATCACCGGGTTTTTCCTGTTGGTAAGCACCCTCTTTTTTTCAAGAGATATGAGGGTGTTGATTACGCTTCCCATAAGAGCATCTGATGTGGTAACAGCAAAGCTGACAGTTGTTATACTTTTCCAGATGATCGTTTCCCTTGCAGTTTTGTTGCCTTCTCTTATCTATTACGGAATTCAGAAGGATGCTGGATTTCCATATTGGTTTTATATGGCTTTTCTTTTTCTGCTGTCGCAAATTTTCCCGATACTTTTCCAGACAATCATTATTTTGCCATTATCCCGAATTGTGAAATTCAGCCGCATGAAAGACTTCATGCTTTACATTCTGGGTATTGGGGCGCTTGGTGGCTCGTTGATCGTTGTTTTCTTTGTTAACAGATCAGCTGTTAATGGTGGAAATGGAAGTCCCAACTTTGTAAATATTTTCGCCAATCCCGATGCGTTCATTAACAAGCTGGCTTTAATTTATCCACCGGCTTTTTTTGCCACCAAGGCATTGCTGAGTAAGGCTTTTTCGGGATTCGCCTGGTTTCTCGGATACCTGGGATTACATATCCTTGCGTTCGCTTTCACAGTGTGGTTCGCAAAGAATTACTATTACGATACTTACAACGAGCTACAGCAATTTTATGCCGGTAGAAAAAAACTGTCTTCTGAAGAGTTAAACAGGGAACTGAATGCTGAAAAGGGGCCCTTTTCAGCCCTCCATTCAAGGGAATGGAAATATTTGCTGAGAGTGCCTTCCTTCGCTCTAAATGGCCTTTCAGGTACATTTATCTTGCCGATTATGGTAATGATATTCCCCTTTATCTTCAAGGGAAATCAGGAAGCTATGGGAGATCTGGGGAATTTTTTTCTGGTTATCAAAAGCCTTTATGTTCCTCTTGGAATTCTCTGTGGCGCTCTGGCTGGATCCATGAACGGTTTGGCAGCTTCAGCCTTCAGCAGGGAAGGCAAACTCCTGAAAGAGTTAAAAGCGCTTCCTGTTAGCTCCGCCGATGTCTTCAAAGCGAAATTTGTTAATTTAATGGAAATAAGCCTTATGGGAATTATATTGATGACCATAGCCCTTCACATACTTCTGGGAGGTTCGTTACTCTTTGATATCTTAATCATTTTGCTTTCAGTGCTTGTTACTGCGTTCTTGAACTTGATCCAGCTAATTATCGACGCAATGAGGCCATTGCTCAACTGGGACAATCCTCAGAGAGCCATAAAGCAAAATTTCAATGTTGCGATTGCAATTTTGATTGTTTTTAGCTTCGTTGGTGGATTTGGGTATTTATCCTTTAAGCTTGTTGATGCGGTTTCATCCTTTTTCATTACTTCAATTATTACGCTTTGCGGTGTTGTGGGTTTGGTTTTTCTCATAAAACCCGCTTTGAAGTTAACCGGCGATCTAATGCGAAGAGACCTCTAGTGTTTCTATTTTTATTTAAAAGAATGATAAAATAAATCAATAATGACCATCAATCAACTTGTTCGGGTCAAAAGGGGGGATTTTATGGATATTTTTCTTTTCTTTAACAGGTATTTGCTGATTTTATCCTTTATTCTATGGTCTGGTATCAACATAACACTCGGCTTTTTTCTCATTCCTCTGCTGAGAAAAAAAAGCATTCCGGAAGTAAGAGTGCTTGTTTTTAATCTCCTCAGGGCTTTCAGGCGAATTACCTATGCATGCTGGGCCCTGATGATTGGCACAGTATCATTAGAGTACTTCTATCTTGATGCACATGGCCATTTTGAAAGCATTTCGGACGTTCTCATGTTAACGGGGCTTGTGGTTTTCATTTTGCATATAATCTGGTCTTTTTATCTTTTCGGTATTGCGAAAAGGAATGAATACAATCCTCTTTCAACAACAGAAAGAGATACAGGGCTTCTCGTTGGTGGAGGTTATTTCAACAATTTTCTCATTCTCAGCGTGATTTTCATATATGCGATTGTGGAAATATTGTTCTATCTAAATTCATAAGCTTTTTTTCAAGCAGGAGCAATTCCTCCTGAAGCAATTCTTTCTTCTCTATTAAATTGAGAAGATTTTCTTCTATAGTCTCCATTTTACTCTGCAATTCTTGAAGCTTCTGGTAATCAGTAGAGTATAGGTGGAGCTCGCCTTGAAGGTTTTCCAGCGCTTTTTCGAGCTCCTTTTCCTGCAATTTCATGTTTTCCAGCAAATCGGAGATTTTTTTCCGTTGATTGCTCAATCTGCGCTTTTCCCTGAAGCTCTGCTGCTTTTCAACTGCGTTTCTTTGGGCGACAAAATTGGCTTTGAACTCATTATAGTTATTCAGATAATCTTCCAGCTTGTTGAGAGGATCCAATTTTCCCGATCGAATAACTGCATACCTTTTGCATATGTTTTTCAAAAATTCCCTATCATGTGAAACCAATATAATCGCGCCTTTAAACTGCACGAGTATTTCTTCAAGGTTTTGAATCGACCAGATGTCGAGGTTATTCGTGGGCTCGTCCATTATCAATACATTTGGCTTTTTCAGTATCATTTTTGCAAGGGCAAGCCGCGTTTTTTCACCACCGCTTAAAGCTCCGACCTTTTTGAAGACGCTCTCACCAGCAAAGCCAAAACGCCCTAAATACTTCCTTATTTCAAAATCAGGCCAATCGCGTACCAGTCCCCAGCATTCATGTATAACCTCTTTCTCTGGTGAAAGCTCATTTGACATCTGAGAAAGGTATCCCCAGGTAACGTTGTGTCCCCACTTTACCGTACCTGAAAATGAGCTTATTCCGCCGGTAAGTATCTTGAGAAAGGTGGATTTTCCGCTACCATTAGGTCCAACGATGCCCAACTTTTCTCCTCTGTGCAACTCAAGACTGGCTTGATTAAAAATAGGTCTTTCAGAGTACGAAAAGCTCAAATTCTTAACTTCCAGCACTATATAACCCGTTCTGGATGGTTCTGGCAGTCTAATTCTTGTTGAGCCTTCCTTCTCCCCCGGGATTGACACCCCTTCCAGTTCCTTTTTCAGCCTATCAATTTGTTTTTCTTTGCTCTTGGCTTGTTTTATAAATTTCTCTTCCCCCCAGAGTCTGTATCTGCGGGCAACTGCCTGAAGCCTTTCTATCTCGCTTATCAACTTCTCCTGTTTTTTAAGTGAACTTTTTACATACAGTTCCCTTTCTGCTTTATAATGCTCGAAACTACCCGGAAAATCCCATAATTTTCTGTTGTTTATTTCCCAAAACCTATTTCCCACATTCTTTATGAGATGCCTATCATGTGATACAAGCAGCACTGCACCTCTGTAAGAATTGAGAAATAAAATGAGCCAATCGACAGATTTCAGGTCAAGATGATTTGTGGGCTCGTCGAGCAACAGTAAATCATAGTCAATGAGAAGCAACCGTCCCAATGCAATTCTTGTTATTTCGCCACCGCTGAAGCTTCTGAGCTCCCTGTCCCAATCCTGCGGAGAAAATTCAAGCCCTGTTAGTATGCTTCTCACTCTTCTGTCAAAGCTGTAAAACTCTTCGGTTTCGGGTTCTATGTTTTTCTTTTCTCTCATATAAAATTCCATGAGAGTTTCCTCAATGTTCTCAATGCGCTCCTGAATTTGATAGCCTATTTTTAATTCCGTAGCTCTATGGACTTCTCCATAAGTCGGTTTCAGCAGATCCGCAATTATTTTGAGCAACGTTGATTTTCCGCTGCCATTCTTGCCGATAAGGATTATTTTGTCCCTTTTATTAATAGCGGTGGATATATTTTCAAAAAGAAGACCTTCGCCGTAATCATGGCCTACCCCACTTAATGTTAGAAGCATAATCTACCTCCCGAAGAATTATACCTTTTCATTTTATCAAAAACAACAAAAGAAGAACTCGACTTCTATAAGTAGCAGGAAGAATTTTGTTTGCTGTGATAATATAAATCGGTCATATACGAAAAACAAGTTTGTGACCATCAGTAGGGCAGGAACTGCCCGAATTTACGCCTGTGGACTGTGCTCTGACGGCAAAACCCGAGAGGGGTCTACGAGTCATCACAGGTTGAAGCAGGAAGCCACATTCTCTAAGCGTTGTGTAGGGTGTGGTAGTTCACCATTGTTTCAAGAGGCAAAAGGAGCGGTATCAACCGCTCCTTTTGAGTACACCTCTTTTTTTGGCCCATTGCTCCATAAGCTGAAAAAAGTAAATTCCAGCTGGTAACAGGAAAAAACCAAGTATCAACAAGGGCCAGATCTGAGACCACAAATCACCGAACCCCTTGCCTTCAAGAATCGCTTCGCGCATTCCCTTCAGTGCATAAGTAGCAGGTGAAAACTTGGCAACGTTTTGCATCCACTCCGGAAGCACTGTAACTTCATAATAGACCCCGGAGAACATGAGCAACAACGCCTGAAATATGTGAACAACCTGCACTCCTTTCTCAGGAGAAATCAGTGGTAAAATAGCCGCAACCATTCCCAGACCTATAAAGGAAAAACTCGCAACAGCCAAAATGCCAGTCGCAGAAAGCAGATTCGCTTTTGAAAGGTCAAGATCAAAGAAAGCTGAAACCACCAGCAGTATCAATCCCGCTCTTAAGATACCGTAAAGAATCGCGAACCCGCATACGCTCAATAAGTGTGTTGCTCGCTTGATGGGAGCCATAAAGGTATATTCTATGGTTTCTTCCCAGCGTTCCCAGGCAACTGTCTCTGCAACAATCTCAAAGAGTATCGAAAGATAACCCCAGAGGATGGAGCCCAAAAGCATATAAAGAATCAGGTAACTCGTATTCAGGGCTTCCCCGGAAAAGGCTTCAACACCTTTCCCGATGAACCCCATAGTTATGGAGTTCGCTATGGTGTAAACGAAGAATACGAGCTCCCATTTCCAATAGCGCTTTATCAGGTTAAAATTCCTGACAATAAACGCCCAGGAAGCTCTCAATTCCTGAACTACCGTTTGAGTACTCATGCACTTTCAGCCTCCTCGTACTCAGCTTCATCAAAGCTGACACCTGTAAATTCCATAAAGACATCTTCAAAGGTCGGGTTTTTAACCCTGTGCGAGATCATAGCCTTCAATTCTTCGGTATGGCCCTTCACAATTATCCTTCCTTTGTGAATTATCGCCACATAATTGCAGAGCTTTTCCGCCTCTTCCATATCGTGCGTAGTGAGCAAGATTGTCGCTCCCAGTTTTTCTTTCATGTGCATAATCAGTGACTGGACTTCGCGTTTAGCCCTGGGATCAAGGCCGGTTGTCGGTTCGTCTAAAAGCATCAATTTGGGTTCTGTCATAAAGGCACGGGCAATGGCAACCTTTTGCTGCATACCTCTGGAAAAATCCTCCAGCGGATCGTTAAGGCGCTCTCTATCAAGACCCACTCTTTCCGATATAGCGTAGATCTTTTTCAGGGCTTCCTTCTTAGAGATTCCATGAATACCTGCTGCAAAAAGCAAATTTTCAATTGCTGAAAGTTTTTTGAAAAAGCTCGCTTCCACCGAAACGCGATTTATCAGCCTTTGAACCTTAGTTGCTTCTTTCACCACATCATATCCAAACACCTTGATCTCCCCGGCGTCAGGAATCAACAATGTCGATGCAATTCTTATAAAGGTCGATTTTCCTGAACCGTTAGGTCCTAAAAATCCATAGATCTCACCTTCTCTTATCTGAATGTCTATTCCCTTTAAGGCATGTACAATTTTCTTGTTTTTTTTGAAAACTTTCTTTATGTTTTCCGCAGTAAGTGCGTAGCTCATAACACACCTCCTCCCGCTTTCATAAGCTTTTTCAGCATGTCTTGCCGCACTCTGCCAACCAATCGGTCCATTTCCACCGGCGATGCTTTATCTGATGAATAAAATCTACGCTTTTTACTCATATCAATCTCCCCTTTTCCCTTATGAATCCTATATCAGTTTTGTTTATTCTATTAGTGGTTTTATTTTTCTTATTGATATCCAGATATTTCTTTTTGAACATTTCACTTCCTCCTTTCCAAATGCACTTATCTAAAATGGATCCTCCTAATCATCGATAAACCTCCTTTCCACCACTTTGTCAAACCTGCTAATGCCTGACTCGCATCCCCTGTTTTCGACAATCACAACTGCGTTGTTCCTGCAAATTCTCTGCCTCATACTAATCACCCCCTCGGCAGAATAAAAGGCAATAAAAAAGGGCCGTAGCTTTCGCCACGACCCCTGTAACCCGGTATATCTACACTATACAGCTATATACCTCCATAGGCGTACAAAGGCGTGGCACGACAGAGTAACCCCAATTAAAGGGATAAATGCTACCATTCTGCTCCTGAAAATCATTGCCACACCTCCTTGTGAATATGTTTACATGTGATTATATCATAAAAAACCGGCAGGTCAAATCAATATTGTTACGTTATCATTTCATTAACCATTCGATTATTGACTTTGTAAAAAGCTTGTTCTCATTTCCGGGATATGTGAAATCGTAATCGCTGAATATTGCTTTTCCAAGTACCGCGACCTTTGAGTTACCTATTTTTTCACCGGCAGCAAAAATTATTGTCTTTGAAGGGACAGCATCGTTGTTTCCGTCAGCATCGGTGCTTTCGGTATCTTCATCCCCTTTGGCAAAGATTTCGACCTCCGAGCCATCAACAGTATATAAAGAGCAGCCGCTGTAAACATCAACCTTTTTTTCCGAAACAAAAGAAAGTTCGCTTTTGGGGAATGTTCTTATCTCAACTTTGTAAGGTGCGCCATAGTTATCGGTATAATCAACGAGCTGGTCATCATTAATCCTGATATGAGAACCTATCAATTCGAGGAAGCGGTTCATCACCCCGGGATGACTCCCATTTCTGAAATCTGATTTACCCGTAAGAAGCAATTTACCGCCACTTTGAAAGAATTTTTTAACAGCTTGGTATTCCTCTTCGGTATAGTTAGAACCGTCGGTAAGCACCAAAATCTCAACTTCAGATAAGAGTTCTTCTGACAGGGGGTCATAGAGAAATTCACTTCGTAATCCCCAGCTATCTATCGCTGAGGAAAAGTCGTTTAGCTTATCTCTGGAATAATCGTTTCCATGAGCTACATCTATCAAAACCACAGGGATTTTTGGCTCTTCGGTGGGAGCAACGACTTCATCTACGGAAAACAGCTCTCTTAGGAGCTCACTATTCTCTATAATTGCTTTATCCGTGAATGGGTCACCACTAAAAACGATTATCCGTCCGTTACCATAGGTGCCTTCGTATAGAGTCCCTGCCCCTATTAATTCCCTGTAACCATCAAAGGTTATGCCAGAAACCTTTTGGATTTCCTTTGAAAGGGGCTCCCCAAAAGCTATGGGCTGGTCGAGGGCTTTCAAAAGGGCGTTGTATGAATCTACTATTGCCCGGGAAACAGGTTCACCATTTCCCAGAATAATGAGTGTACCACCCTTTGCAACAAAGTCTTTGATCATCCCTTGGTGGGCTTCCTGGAGAATTTTGAGTTTTTCAAAAAAGCCTTCTGTACCCGGCAAAGGAAGAATGAAAATATCTTTGTCGTTGAAATCCGATGGCTTTAATATCCTTTCGGCCTCTGTAAGTTTATGTCCTGAAATGTCAATAGTCGCTTTGAGAACCTTTCGGGAATTCATGGAAAAATTATCGTGAGTTTTATCCAGAAGAATGTTCAGAGAAGAAGCAGATCTCACGGTAATGTTTGATATATATGCAAGCTCATGGTTTACATAAAAAAGCAACTTGTTGTCTTTCACTGATTCTATTTCAAATTTTAGAACCACTTCTTCAGCAGAAATGGGTGGCATTTCCATTTCTTCACTGGCTAAAAGCCTACCTTCCGCGTTCTTGATATAAACCCAGAATTTTTCAGCGGTATTGTTGAGATTAGATACAGCAAATTTCGCCACCACTGTTTCACCAGGTTTTACGTTCCCGGGCTTTATAGAGGGATTGTAAACATATTTGTTCGAGGAGCTTTGAACCCATATCGGGGTTGTCACGACCTCCTGCCCATCTGCTTCAAGTATATAAGCAAAAAAATACTCATAAGAGCTATTTATGGGTATTTTTTCGCTGTATTCAAAAATATTCGAAGTCGCATCGAAGGATTTATATATTCCATATTTAGAATAGATGATTACTTCCTTTATAGGATCGTCTTCTGTTTCTTCTACTGTTAAATGCAAATCCAGGGATTTTGCGTCGTAAATAATCGAACCAAGGGTTTTGCCGTTCCCTGAAAACCGAACCACAACATTATTGTCTTCTGCTCCATATGTTCGCCTTTCCATCAGGCTGTTCAAAATATCTTCCAATTTCAGAGAAGGAGAATATACCGCTGTTCTGGAGTCATTGGCGGCTCCCCAATTTGCTTTGTGGTTATCCTGACCGATGGTTGTTCCAAGATGCCAGCCTTTTGCAAAGGCGAGTCTGACAGCATTAAACATTTCCGGAGATATGGTATCTCCCACTGACCAGTTTCCATTGCCCACTTCTATCAAATTGACGTATTTGTCAGCCTTTGGATAGTATTTAAAATCATCAAAAATTCCAAACATGGAAATCGGGTGGTTGAATTGCGCAAGCACTTTTCTGCTTTCGATCCAGCTGTAAAGGGTGTTAAGGTCAGGAGATTCGTTTCTATCTGTCCAATCAGGGCTTTCATAAATGTTCATGTGTCCCCAGCCTGTTGCAGTCCATTCGAATCCTGCTATGGAAAGGAATGTTCCAGAAGTGCTTTCTCTTGCAGCTTTTTTAATTGCCTCAAATTTATCTCTTCCGTCTGGAAGAAGCTGCTTAAAATAATGAGCATGATCCGTAACGGCAAGAAAATCAATTTGGGGAACTTCTTTTGCAAAATTATAAGCATATTCCGGGGTCTTTTGACCATCAGAGTAAGATGTGTGAGAATGCAAATTGCCAAAATACAGATTCAAACCTTCAAATTGCCCATAACTAAGCGAAACACATAGGAGTACCGTTAATACCAGCAAAAATCTTTTCATTTTCCCCCTCCTCGCTTCTATATCAAGAAATTCTATCATAAACTTCTATATGATGGTTATGATATAATCTAAAAGCCATTTTTAACAATTGGAGGATTTATGGCAGAAAACCAGAAGCAGAGTTTCTCATATAAAAAGGCGCTTTATGCATTGATTATCAGCTTTGTTGTAATTCTTGCTATCCTTGCTCTTTTAGGTGAAGATACCGATTTTTCGCTGATCTTCAAAATGTCCCCTTTATGGATTGGCGGGGTTATTTTGATTTACATGCTCGCACAGTCTATTAACGCATTGAGAACAAAGCTCCTTTTAAAATCCTATGGCATAAAACTTCCATATAGAGAAGCCTTTGTGGATATTTTACTCATGCAATTTTTCAATAATTTAACACCTTTCGCTGCCGGCGGACAGCCTTACCAGATTTACGACCTCTCAAAGCGGGGTATTGAAACTACAACTGCCGCTGCCGTTGTCATTTCCAGATATGTAGTTAACAATGTTGCTATACTGATTTTAGCATTGATCTTTCTGCCCAAATACTGGAAAGCCTTTCTGAAGATCCCGGGAATTGGTATTTTCGCATTTATAGGGGCTTTCCTCACCATAGCTTTGCTGATCTTTCTCGTCACTCTTTCATATTCACGAAAAATGCTGATGAAATTCCTTGACGCATTGCTCAAACCCCGGTTTCTAAGAAGACTCATCGCAAAATTCCTTGAGTGCAAGCCAGAAGAGGTCAGGGACCATCTCGTCAAGAAATTTGAGGAATTCAATTACTACATGAAACTCATCTGGAAAAAAGGACCACACTATATGCTTGTTGATATAGGGCTTTCTATCTTATTCAGCTTGACTTTCAAGTTCATCATATATTTCATTCTGATTGGCTTTTTCGACGCATCAAATAATCCTTTGAATGTTCCCTTTGTCGAAATATGGGGCGTACAGGAGCTTCTGTTTCTTGTGGCTTATTACGTTCCCACACCGGGCGCAAGCGGGGCGCTTGAGCTTGGTCTGTTTTACATGCTGGGAGGCACGCTACCAAGAGGGATTATAAGCCTTGCAGTGGCCCTCTGGCGTTTGCTTACGTATCATTTCATGATAGTACTGGGAACGCTGGTATTTCTTGTAAGGCAAAGAAATCTGGCAAAAGAAAAGGGTGCCTGAAAGGCACCCTTTAAATTTGAAAAAATCAGTCTGCACTATTCCATATCATCAAGAATCTGGTAACATCTTCATGGTCTACATAGCCGTCTCTGGGGATGGAAATATCATAATTGGAGTCGTAAGTAAACATGTGCTCCATAAGCAATTGATAATCTTCTTCATTAACATAGCCATCATCGTTAAAATCGGCATCTTCCGTTAGAGCATAGTTCTCTTCGAACAGAGGAACATACATCGCCCTGTATTCAATCATCCAGGGCGTAATCCCAAAGCCATAGGTAGCAGAGAAGTTATAAAGCTCTTCCGAAACCATTGGGACAACATAATAACCATTCCAGCCCCAGTCGCCCCAGCTGTTTTTGATAACCCAGAACTCGGTAGCATACCATGTCAAGCCAGTAAAGGGGTCATTTACTTCAACACTGGTGGCGTCAGGTGACACCCATCCAAGAGCTTTCACAGCATCCATATCCAGCCATCCGACAAGAGTAACTGAATGCCCGCCTGTCAACTGGTTCGTGGTTGGTATATATATACCTTCCATATAGCCATAAAAATCTTCAGGAACGGTATAAGATACACCAAGAGCGCCAAATTTAATCAGGGCTTCTTTAATGGAGTTTATATATACCCCATAAGGAAATCCCAGCCAGCTCAGTTCATCACCATAGTAAATTTCAACAGTTTTTGTGCTGTGAACCAGGTTGTCTTCCCAGTCATTGTTCGTGGGGTTCCAGTTGATCCACGGGTTAAGGTCAAAAGCGCTGTAAGGGAAGTCAGTTTCCAGCGGGATGCCGTATCTTATGCTGTTATAAGTGGAGAAATGCTGATTACCGCCAACATCCATATTGGAATCCTGAATTATCGCATCGCTTTGCAATGGGTCATACCAGGATTCAATATATATATCCCAGTCTATGTCGTGAAATGAGACAAACTGCTCAGATAGGTCATAGCTATCGACTTTAAGCTCCCACGGGAAGATCGTGGCTTCGCCGGTGAGCCCGTCCTTCTGAACCTGCAACGCACTTTCAAAAGAAGCTACCGTTGCAAAAGCCCAGCACGTGCCGTGGAAACCCTGATCTCTAATCGGTGTATGAATTTGAATAAAGCTCGGTGGCAGCGGGGTATCAAACATCGCGAAATAAAGGAACTGAGTAGAATACAGCTGCGCGTCCCGGGTTGTGGCGCTATCGTTGAAGAAATAATTGTGCATATCCCTTCTTGCTTTCTCCGGCAAATCCCTGCTTCCAGCCCACTTGCTTATTAGGCTATCCAGATTGCTTATACCTGCCGCTTCGTATTTTTCAAAAACTTCCGGCACGCCAGCTTTCCAGGGAAGACCCTGTTCAGCTATTTTATTGTTTATCTCTATAGCTCTCTGTGAGGCTTCATCTATCAAAGAGCCAGCAAACAGAGAAGACGTAATGGCAAATACAACAATCAAAATGAACAGTTTTTTCATCATAACCACCCCTTACATTCCGGCTGCTTCGGGTGCAGGTATGGTTACATAGTACCCGAAGTTATCCACGACTATACCGTCGATTACCCGGTTGTTGGAGTCCCTGATAATATAGTTGTCATCAATTGCAATTACAGGATTTGTGCCATTCATATCAACGCCGAATTTTAATGTAATAACTGCGAGTATATCACTTTGCTCTTCATCTTCGTCTTCGCCATTGACAAATCCCCTGCACAGGGTCAATTCTCCCACATCGGCGACATATCCCGATAAGTCCTTCTTATCATCTATAAAATCAGGGAAGATGACGTCTTCTACTTCGAGGCCTTCGTCAAACAAAAGAGTTGTTTGGATATACATCAGGTCAGCGTCATACGAGGTATCAGGCCCATAGTAATTATGAATATCTTCTGCAGCGTAATCTCTGACATTTGGCGCGACAACATATATTTCCATGGTTCCAGAAGCATCCGTTGATGCCGGAGTAATGCTGAATGGTAAATAATATACCTCTGGTTTGTCAGTGTTGCCGTATCTTTCATCAAACCTGAAAGTCATATAGCTGTATCCCCAATTACCGAGTTCATCATATCCACTAACATAAATCAGATAAGAATGCCCGATTTCAAATAAGTGGTCGAGATAGGAAATGCCATCAGGAGTATATAGCGTAACAAGTTCATCGTTGACCAGCATTCCAGATACAGTGGGATCCCATGGGATCCAGTCCGTAAGCCAAGTGCTTAAGTCCTCAGCATCTCTAAACCTTATCTCAACAGCAGAAACCGGTTCATTGAATTGCCAGCCTATGTACGCATATCTTCCAAAAGGTCTGATATCTCCATCTGCAAGAGCAGCCGCAGTTCTGTCTGAGCCATAAATCATGGGTGAGGGGCCTGTGGTATCAACCCTGAAATTGAAAGTTGCTGGTAGCTGTCCAGATTCAGCAATTTTTACCGCCAGCGTATGCCAGCCATCAGACAGGTCAGATAAGGTAGCAGAGCAGGCAGCTGTTTCAACTTCCGGGCCACCGTCTAACGAATAGATATAGCTATGGGTTAGACCATCTACAGGTTCCCATTCTATAATGACTTCATCACTGGCATACTCATTCTCAGCATTGAGGAAATTAATGCCACTCGAATAAACGCGAAAGCTCTGATGGTTTGATTCGGTTGATGCAGGTCCAAGGTTGAAAACTCCCGTTCTTGTCTGGAAATTCGCTGTAACCCAGACCTCATAATCCCCGGTTCCCAGAGTTGTAGCATAAGAGGTTTCACTTCCAAGGGGTACTTCAAGATCACCAATATGAAGGGTGTAATTCGCTGATATCACTTCATCCTGGGAGTTAAGCTGCCAGGTGAAAGTCACTTCAGTTCCATCATGAATATCCCCAACTGGATTCATAAAGAGCGTTAAAACTGCATAGGAAACTTTGAAACAGGACGTAAGCAACAGCAAGGTCAAAAGTAGCGCAAAAAGCAATACAAATTTCTTCACATAAATCCCCCCTTTTTATGAGTTTAGGTGAAACTAATCATAAAAAATTATATCATTTGCTTGCCCGGTAACAAAAATCTAGAAGCGAAAAATTTTTTCTTAACTCAACATAAGTCCTAAATATTGATATTGATATTATTCAAGTGGAATATATTGTTATTTTGAATTCGAACGCTTGACTTTCAAGAACCAGAAAATGTAGAACAATCCGAAGTACAGGATAAGCGCTCCCAGGGTATATAGGTAATATATCGGTTTTCCGAGTTTGAAACCAAGTATAGGAATATTTATTATTATCATTAAAGGTAAGCCAAGGAAAAGGGCCAGCCCGCTTCCGATGACCATGTCCTCGGCTGTGCCTGATTCAAATTGCGGATCGACTTCCCTCAGAAGCGCAATCCCTGTCGAAATTGTCCCCGTGTGCATTCCAAAGAAAGTGACGATATGTTCCAGTACGGCTTTTCTATAAATCCTCTTTGAGAAGTATATCGTGTAGAGTATGGTGACGATTCCGCCAGCTGTGGTGATAATGAATATGGGGATTATGTATTCCTTTATTAGCTCCAGGGAAATTGCTGCAATAGAAGCTGCTACCATGTAATCAAATACGATACCGGCTACTCTTTGGAGAAGAAATGAATTCAGGTATTCTATTTTCTTCTTTTTTCTGATAATGTCGTATCCCTTTCTAAAGGAGAATGCAAAGATAACGCCTATAACAAAATGGAATCCCCATAGGACCTGCGCGAACGTTTCTCCAAAAGTCCCAAAATTTCCTATCCAGGCTGTGAAGTATTTAAGGAAAAGATAGGTGACAAGATATACTGACCCGATGCTCATTACCTGTATGGTCATCCCGTCGATATCAGAAAATTCGTAATCCTTTACAATCGTTTCAACTCTTTCAACGACCTTCGGCTTTTCAATGGGGATACCAATTGACTTCTTTCTTTTTACCATGATATTCAACATGGCGATACCGCCAAAAGCGGCCCACAGGAAGCCAATTGTGGCAATTGTTAATCCTATTGTTCCGCCATTGGTAAATCCCAGAGCTTCCCACTGGGTACCCATCGAATAAGCCTGCCCCGGGCCCTGGGCAAATCCCAGAGGAAGCAAAAGCCCGAAGGGAACGAAAAGATTCGGAAAAAATGTATAAACCAGAATCATCGCAATGCTAAACCCAACAATGCCCTGAATGGCATAGGAAATTGCTATAAAAAAGCCTGTGTTCACGGCTGACCTGGAAGAACCCGTCCTTCTTTTTTTCAAAGCAATGGCAATAAAGCCAATTGCCATCAGATGGTATACAAGGGTCCCAAGCCTATCAAAGGAAAAATCGAGCAGTTTCAGTCCACTTGGTCCCAGTGCCATACCCAAAAAACCAGCAAGAACGGAATTAGGTATCAGCAGGCGGTTCAAAGGCCTTATGGATTTCTTGATTATCATAGCCACGCCCAGAAGCAATGAAATGATCATTATATCGCTTACAAATCCCCAGTTGCCTTCCATATTTATTTACCTCCCGTCATTTGCCGCCTAAAAGTACTTCAATTTTACATCATAAAATTAATATCCCTTGTCTCTGGTAAAATAGTACCAGAAAGGGAGGAAAAAGATGAATTTCATGCCGCTTGGTGGGGGTAGAGAAATAGGTGCTAATTGCTTTATATTGAGAATAAACAATTTCATTATAATGCTCGATTGCGGAAGGCATCCAGTAAAAGATGGATATGAATCCCTTCCAGAGATTGATGTTCTTGAAAGAGTTGATTTCATCATTATCTCCCATTCGCATTATGATCACCTTTCCTCTTTGCCCTATGTTCTCAGCAAATTTCCCGATGCCACAGTATTCACTTCAAAGGAGAACAGAACCCTCGCCTTGAGGATATTAAGCAATTCAGTTGAAGTGATGAAGAAAAAATACGAGAAGGACGGCGAACCTGTATTATATTCCCATAAAGATGTCAAAAAAGCAAAAAAGAAAATCTTTCCTTTACAATATATGAAACCCTTTGAACTTTCAAAGGGATTATCCCTTACTCTTTACCCGGCAGGGCATGTTATGGGTGCCTCATCGATATTAATAGAAGCAAGCGATAAAAGAGTATTTTACACAGGTGATATTTCCCTTTCCTCACAGCTAACCGTTCCGGAAGCGACTTTACCGGATCAAGCTGATATAGTCATATCCGAAGGAACCTATGGATTGAAAGAAACCCTGTCTGTAAATAGAGAAATGGAGACCCACAGGTTAAGCAGAAAGCTGAAAAAGATTCTGGAATCTGGCGGAAGAGCCATGCTACCGGTTTTTGCACTTGGGAGAGGGCAGGAAGCGCTTTATATGATTTTGAAGCTGATTGAAACCGGGAAGATTCCGCGGGTTCCGGTTTACATAAATGGCATGGTACATGTGTTAACGGATCTTCTTCTCAAAGAACACAACGGCATGGATCCTGAAAAAAAAGCATGGTTCAAAGAAGCGATAAGGAGATATGTCAATATAGTTCCAAGAAATGCTTCTTCGTTGATCGATGATAAAAGGCCTATGATCCTGATACTCAGTTCCGGGATGCTTATAGAAGACACGCTATCATACATTTTCGCACATCAAATACTTCAAGAAAGCAATTCGGCTGTATACTTCATGGGATATCAGAGCCCTGAATCTCCTGGATTTGCTGTTCTGGAAGCCTTTAAGAGCACAAAAAAACTCGAACTCGACGAAGAAGTGGATGTGCTTTCTGATGTTGACATTTTCAATTTCTCTGGTCACGCGAGCTATCCTGAACTGTTAGAGATTCCCAGAAGACTGCAACCTGAAAAACTGATATATGTGCATGGCGATGAAGATGCACTTGAAAACCTAAGGGAAGAACTCCAGTATGAGTTTCAAATTGAAATTCCGGAAAACCTTGAAAGAATAGCTCTGTGAGCCTCTACTTGACAACAAAAACACTGGGTGTTATGATAATATACGGCGCCGGGATGGTGGAATTGGCAGACACAACGGACTTAAAATCCGTTGGGGCGAAGGCTCCGTGCGGGTTCAAGTCCCGCTCCCGGCACCAAGCGGATAGAATTGACGCCAATGGCCCTTGAAATAGAATTATTCGGTGCGGGGTGGAGCAGTCTGGCAGCTCGTTGGGCTCATAACCCAAAGGTCGCAGGTTCAAATCCTGCCCCCGCTACCATTAAGGCGGTGTAGCTCAGCTGGCTAGAGCATGCGGTTCATACCCGCAGAGTCGACAGTTCGAGTCTGTCCGCCGCCACCAAAAGCCCCAATTGATGGGGCTTTTTGTCTTTTTAGAACTGTAAAAACCATCCCCCTGCAAAAGCAGGGGGATTTATCTTGTGTACCGATCTTATGTTTAGTCGTTACCGGGATTTTTTCTGTCTTTGAAGGAAACCTCTACTAAATTCAATTCTTCATCAGTCTTGATGACCGGTTTGTCCTTTCTTTCGTTCCTTTTATTTTTGCTCATATATATCACCTCGATTTATTATAGCACAAAATAGCTCGAAAATCAAAGCAAAGTATAAAAACAAAGAGATAATATCTATTATTCAGGAATATTAACCTTTAAGGGCTACAAATGGCTTGAAGCAGCCATTCTTTAGGATTGTTATTATAAGAGAGTTCATTTTATTGAACTATTTCGAAAAACTTTGCTATAATTTTTGTGCTTACACAAAAACATCCTTGCAGCTGCTGATTTTTCTTTTTTATACAACGTCTAATGATTAATAGCACAATAAAAGGCTTTGATGCCTGATAATTTTTCTTTGCTTTTTGGGGGTGAAAAAATGAGAATCTGCGTTGTTGGTGCCGGAAATGGCGGCCAGGCGCTCGCGGGTGTCCTTGCGCAGCGGGGGCATGAGGTTATGCTCTTCAACAGAAGCAAAAAGCGCATCTCAGGGATAGCTGATAGTCGAACTTTAAGGTTGGAAGGCGAATCTTCAGGACCAGCAAAGCTTGCCTATGTGGGAACTGATATAGAGAAAGCGATGAAAAACTGCCAGATTGTGATGATTGTTGTTCCTGCCTTTGCCCACGCTTCTGTGGCAGAAAGAATTGCCCCCTATATCGAAGAAGGGCAAGTAATCATATTGAACCCAGGGAGAACCGGTGGGGCTTTTGAGTTCAAGAGGATTTTAGATACTAAGGGTGTAAAGCCCGGATATGTCCTTGCCGAAGCCCAAACTTTCCTATTCGCATCAAGAATAGCCGGACCCGGGCTTGTACGCATCTTTAGAATGAAAAACGCTGTTCCTGTTTCCGCTTTACCTGCAAAAGATAATCACATACTCAGCGAAGTGCTTCCTGGGGTTTTCCCGGAGTTTGTAATAGCCCCCAACGTTTTGTATACGAGCTTCAACAATATTGGAGCTGTATTCCACCCTGCTGCCTTATTGATGAATGCCGGATGGATTGAAACTACTCACGGGAATTTTCAATTCTACCTTGACGGTATTAGCCCCTCCGTTGCAAGGGTTTTAACCAAAATTGATGAAGAACGCTGTGAAATTGCAAGTGCGCTGAAAATAGAACCTTTAGGCGCTGTTGAATGGCTGGACTTCGCCTATGATGTAAAAGGTAGAGATCTCTATGATGCCATCCACAACAACGACGGCTATCAGGGAATTAAAGCGCCTGTAAGCCTTTACAACCGCTATATTTTAGAAGATGTCCCCATGAGTCTCGTTCCCATCAGTTATTTTGGAAAAGCGTTAAACAAGAACACAACAACCATTGATTCAATAATTAATATAGCAAATGTGGTTATGGGAGTGAACTACTGGAAAAAGGGGAGGAATCTGGACAGTCTTGGCCTTTCAGGACTCAGCGTCGACTCTATCTGGGAATACGCTGAAATGGGGGTGAAAGCCCTGTGAGCCCAAAAAAGAAAATTATTGGAGCCGCTATCGGGAGTGATGTGCATGTCGCTGGCATCTTGAATTTCCTCGAACTTGCAAGAAAAGAAGGTTATCAAACTATTTATCTTGGTGGTGCCGTTGCCTTAGATAAATTCATAGGAAGTATTATTGAAGCAAATCCAGATATTGTAGCAATAAGCTATCGACTTGGAAAGGAAGCGCTGGAAGGATTATTGAAAAAGCTAAGGTCACTGTTGAAGGAACACGGCTTGCTGAAAGGCAGGGATTTAATATTTGGCGGAACTTATGAAACGGCAAAAATTGCCAGAAAGAGCAGGATTTTCAAGAAAGTATTTGACGGAAGTGAATCAATCGAAGAGGTCGTAATGTATTTAAGAGGAGAAATTCGTGGAATTAAGAATGAGAACTATCCACAGGATCTCATAGAACGGATAAATTTCAAGTCACCATATCCTCTTATCCGCCATCATATAGGCCTTCAAACTATCGAAGAAACAGAAAGCGAAATCCGAAAACTAGCCAGATCAAGAGAACTCGACATTATTTCCCTTGCTCCTGACCAGAATGCACAGCAATGGTTTTTCAAACAGGAGAAAATGGACTCGTCACAGGATGGAGCCGGAGGTGCTCCTTTCAGAAAAAAAGAGGATTTTGAAAGAATGTATACTGCAAGCAGATATGGCAATTTCCCCCTATTGCGTTGTTATTCAGGAACAAGGGATCTTATTAAATACTCAAAGCTACTCCACACAACTATAAGGAACGCCTGGGCAGCTATTCCACTGACCTGGTATTCAGAACTTGACAGACGTTCAGATCGCAAATTGAAAAAGGCAATTGAAGAAAATCAGAAGGCAATCAAATGGAACGCTGAACGCAACATTCCTGTGGAGATAAACGAGTCACATCAATGGGCACTTCGCTATGCACCGGATACAATAGAAGTCGCAACGGCTTACATTGCCGCATACAATGCCAAAAAACTCGGCGTGAAAAACTATATTGCCCAGTATATGTTTAATACACCACCGGGAATTTCCCCTGCGATGGATATAGCTAAGATGCTGGCAAAAAGGGAGCTCATTGAATCTCTTCATGACAACACTTTCAGATCCTACCGCATGGTCAGAGCAGGGCTTCTGTCTTTTCCCGCCGATGAGGGACGTGCCAAGGGCCAGCTAATTTCTTCAATGTTTACGGCATCATACCTCAAGCCACACATCATTCATGTTGTAGCATTCTGCGAAGCGAGAAGGCGTGCAAAGGCCAGGGAGATAATAGAGAGCGTTAAAATGGTTAAAAAGGCTCATTCCGAGGCAATTAAAGGGCTCCCGGATTTTGAAGCCGATCCTATGATAAAGGCAAGAAAAGAGATATTGGTAAATGAAGCAATGTTAATCGTAAGAGCAATAGCCAGACTCGGCAAAGGTTCAAAGGATCCTTTGACTGACCCAGAAGTGATATGGGCTTCGATTAAGACTGGCATTCTTGACGCCCCGGGACTTGCAAAGATGTCTGTGGCTTGTGGAGCTGTTAAAACAGCTATTATCGACGGTGCAAATCTCGCTGTTGATGATAAAGGACGCCCCATTTCTGAAAGGAAAAGGCTCAAAGCTCTTGGATTTGCTATATAGGATTGAGACATAGGAGGTGGTTTGGTGAAAGTTGCCGTTGTATATGACGAACCCCTTGCATTCGAAAAAAAAGACATGGTTTTCGCGGTTTGCAAAGCTTTAAGTAGCCTGTACAATGCAAAACCACTCCCATTCAATGAAAAATTCCTGTCTAATGTAAGAAGCTTTGACTTCGTCTTTAACCTCTCTACCGGAGGGGGAAAATACAACAAGCAGGTTCACGTTCCTGCTGTCTTAGACGTTCTGGGAATACCTTTTACGGGGTCATCTGCAGGGGTTCACGCTATCTGTATGGATAAGGGGTTAACAAAGCTTATCCTTCAAAAAAACAACATACCTACCCCGCCATTTACTGTGATAACAAACCCTTCAGAAATAACAGACCCTGGATTTTATCCCGCTTTTGTGAAACCATCACGCGAGGGCAGCGCAGAAGGAGTTTCTGAAAAATCTGTGGTCAAAAACTTCATTGAGCTCAAGGAGCGTGTGATTTCCCTCTATGAAGCTTTCAGAGAACCTATTCTTGTAGAGGAATTCATAGATGGCAGGGAATTCACAGTGGGAATAGTTGGAAATGGAGAGCAGGCAAAAGTATTACCCATTCTTGAAATAGATTTCTCGCAGCTTCCAGAAGGTCTTGAAAGATTTTATTCTCACAGAGTCAAGCATAACTATGCTGAAAAAACAAGATATATTTGCCCGGCACGACTGGAAGCTGAACAGGTGAAAGAGCTGGAGAACCTTGCACTAAGAACCTATAAAGCCCTGAGAATGTTTGACTATGCAAGAATAGACGTAAGAATGAATGATAATGGCTTCCATATCATTGAAGCGAATTCTTTGCCACTGCTGGTACCAGTATATTCAGACCTTACCAAGATGCTTGAACCGATAGGCTGGAATTATGATGACCTTGTACTGAACATCTTTAAGGCGGCAAAAATCAGGCAAAAGCTTCTACATAACCTTGAATGATTTTGTAATCTTTATATGCAGCTCTTTGTTTTTTGCAGCCTCAATAGGAATTAGTGCCACGCAATCAGTATCGTTGATTTTTATGTTGCACAAAGCATTTCTCGAGTCATAGGGGCTTGTATGCTGAACTGAGGCAAGAAGCCCTTCTCCTGCTATTTTCACATCTTCAGGTCTAAATATCATGTCTTCATATTTGTTTATGCCAAAGGGTGAAAAGAGCTCCATTGAAAACAAATCGGGCGGATTATTGTAAATATCTATGGGATTTCCGCTGGAAACGATTTTTCCATCGTTCATTATATATACCCTTGAAGCGATTGCCATGGCATCTTCACAATCGTTAAGCACAATAAGCACTGAACGCCCTATTTTGAGCAAAAGCCTTTTTATCATGGCTCTCAATTCTGTTTTGACTTTCTTATCAAGCCTTTCGAAGGGCTCATCCATGAATATCATGTCGAAGATCCTTACTGTTTCTCTTCCAATAGCCGTAAGCTTTTTGATACCGGCAGGTAGCTCTTTTGGAAATTTTTCCAAGTATTCGCGAAGCCCATTTAGTTCATCGGCTTTTTTCGAGACTCTTTCCTGGATATTGCTTTCTTTCTTCAACTGCAGGGGGAAGGCAATGTTCTGATAGGTGTCGTAATGTGGGAAGAGCGCATCATTCTGGAAGACAAAAGCAATATTTCGCTTATGAGGTGGTTCGTTGGTAACCTCCCTCCCGCCCATGAATATTTTTCCGGTAAGGGCGTCATGCAGCCCCGAAGCAACTCTGAGCAGTAATGTTTTTCCGCAGCCTGACGGCCCGATAAGGCCGACAATTTCCCCATCTCGCACTGCCAGGTTAATCGGGCCGAGCTTGAAATCGCCAATACTTGCCTTCAATCCTTTGATTTCCAGCGCAAACATATACACCACCTTCATTCCAGTAATCTGGCAACTTTTACAAGTTCTCTCTCTCTAAAAGATTTAACGGCAGCCTCTATTACCGTAAGGTCTTTCAAAGCCTGGGCAGGAGAACCAAGCAGGTTTTCCTTGCCGAATTTCACCACATCATAGAAATCTGAAAATTCTTCAAAAAACCCATCACTATTTGGGGCTTCCATAGTTTTTTGACTTCCTGCTGTAAATACTTTGATTTTATTACCTTCGATGTACATATTCCCTTCTGTCCCGATAATGGATATCTCATTTCCGAATTCCAGACCGTAAGATGCGATGTAATTTCCGATTGCTCCATTTTCAAAGAGCAAATTCATGGTTATTGTGTCTTCTGCTCCGAGGTAGTCTCTGACTCTTTTCAAGTAAGCCGATACCTCTTCAATATCACCAAGCATTGTCCTGGCTGCTGCGATGTGGTGCACTCCCGCATCGGATATAAAGCCAGCAATATGAGCCGGTTCTTTTCGCCATGAGGTCATTGCATACTTGTTTTTTTCCTTCATCTCTTTAGTGCTTTTCCAGAAAAAAAATACAGGTTTACCTATTTCTGCCGAAGCTATCATTTTACAGGCTTTCTTGTACACCGGAATGTGCCTGTAATTCTCGGCTATGTAAAGAACTTTGTTGCTTCTTTTCGCAAGTGCGAGAACTTTCTTCCCGTTTTCCACGTTAATGGCAATTGGTTTTTCTGCTATCACATGCAGGTCACATTTCAGAGCCTTTTCAATGAACTCGGGATTTAAAATCGTGGGGAGAGCAAGGTCAACCGCTTCGGCAATACCTGAAAGCATGAGTTCATCGACGGTATCAAAAACTCTGGGTTCTGGTTCTATCATTTGAGACAGTCGCTTTGCCTTTTCACGTGTCCGGCTTGCAAGGGCTACTATTTCTATACGATCTCTTAGTTTTTTCAGTGCAGGAAGGTGCAACTCCCTTGCTGCAATGCCACACCCTATTATCGCGAGCCTGAGTTTTTCCATTTTATTACCTCCTTTATAGTCGAAAAACCCAATTTTTCATTGAAATATATAGTACTTCCAAGTGAAACCCCGCCCTTGATACCAATCGTTGAAGCCCCGTCAGCATCCATGAGAAAAGAGAAACCCAAATTAATTTTAAAAGGCGTATCAGCGATAATGTAGATAACCGGAGTAAATACTAAAGAAGTGTAAAAAACATTGCCACTATCGAAAAACCTGCCGCCAAGTTCCCATGATACCCCTATACCCCCTAGGCTGAAGAGATTAAGGAAGCTAATACGCCTGTTCATGGAAACCACATAAGGAAAAGACACTCTTAGGTCAAGCAAATAGCTTGTAGGGGTGTATTTTGACATCAGCGGGTCCAGGGCATTTGAAGTGGCTTCAAAACTCAGCACATCATAAAAAGGGTCAAAAACCTTTTTGCCTGATGCTTCCCCCACAGCGAGCAAGTCAAAAGAAGGAAGGAATTTAGAGCGTACATTGGCAATCCAACTACCATAAAATCCCCCGATGTACGTGGGTGTTGCATCGATCTTACCTATCAATCCCTCTATGCCAAGGTATAAACCGTGTTTTAATGTGTCATCAAAATTATAAAGGCAATCTATGTAATAATTGCTGGTGTCAACAAAACGACTTTTGACAGAAAAAACATGTCTTGCCATCATCAAGGGGCTGCTTTCACCAATGTATAACCTTTCAGGTATGCCAAAGTTAGCAGAAAAGCTAAATCCTTCTAACCCGCTGTATTTCAGTTTCAATAAGCTGTATAGGTCAGGTTGGAAATAAAGAGAAAGACCGGTGTGGCTGTAGCCTCTTCCTTCATCGCTCATATAACCACTCTGGTTTAAAAGTCCAATACCAAAATAGGGGTATTTTTCAAAGAGCAGCTCGCCTGTATAATCAATTCCCGAAGCTGAAATGCCAACAATACCACGTCCACTAAGCAAATAGGCGTCATATCTGTTCTGGTATTCTCCATATCCGCTCTCAAATAAAAGGGGCCAATGGTTGTTGTGCCTTTCTATGTCAAAAGAACGCATTTCAGGATCCAGATGCACCTGCATGCCTGAAACATAGGGAAATGAAGTGGAATCGGAAGTTATAAAACTTCTGCTTCCATCAGGAGTTTCTACCAACACTTTCAGAGGGATTTTCAAATTGCCTGAATCTATATTCACAAAACCATCACTTGGATATACCCTTGCATCAAAATTTCTCCTCTCCAAAAAAAGAGCATACAAGACTTCAGGATCCACATATCTCTCCAAAAAAGCCAGAAATTCATCTCTGGAAACGCTTTTGCCAGCATAAAGCCGGTAATATTCAGACAAAATTGAATACATCTTTTCACGCCCGAGCAGTTCTTCAAGGGAAAAGAAAGCCCTTTTACCCTTCTGATAGTAAATCGCTGATGCGAAATTCTGGGGAATGGCATCGAGTGGGTCAGAAACAGCTGCTTTAACTCCCGCCATTTTCGTATAAAGCAACATGAGCTGATCGGCATGAGCGATGGTTTCAGGGATGTCGAAATAATTCTTTATCAAAGAAGTGAAAAGATCCGATGATTCCCAGTTCATATAATAGTCTTTCCCACAAAGCTCAAAAATAGTGCTGTGAGCAATGTAATCCGCCAGACTCTCGCTCATGAAGTTGTTTTTCAAGAAATCTACACCCGTCCCAATACCAAACCACAAATGGCTCAATTCATGAGCCACAAGGTAAAAGGCGAGGGGATCGAGCAAACCATTAACCCATAGGTTAGCACTGGTGAAAAATCCATCCCCGATAGCAACCAGACCATCAGCTGTGATACCATAAAGCCCGGGAAATGGATCTTGAACGATATGGATTGTCGAATATCTCAAAGGTCCGAGCTTTTTGACGAGGTGTTCAAGCATTTTGAGCGCATATGCTGTGAGTTTTGAGGCTTCTCCCTCAAATCCCTCTCTGAAATGCATAATTATCTTCATGGCTTCAAAGGGCACGGAAAATTCTTTGTAACTATCTTTTCTCACAAAGGCTACCGGACTGGATAGATAGTCCCCCTGAGATTTCCACATTGATTCGCCTATTTGATCTCCTGAAACAATCGCTTGCCAATTTTCGGGCATTTGCATTGAAAGCTGCCAGCTGTGTGGTCTTATACGCAGTCCTTCATTATCCTCCATGGGCAAAGGATACCACCCAAAGCGATAAAGGATAAAATCGCTGTAAGCACCTTCTTCAGGTAGCTGCTCTCTTTTCAAATGCGTTCGAAAATGAACAATTACTCTGGTAGCATCTTCTTTGATTGTCAGCATGGTCTCTTTCCGAAGGGCTTCATCACCCATGAGTGTAGCAGGATATGTATCCAATGTATAATCTATCTCGTTGCCTTCTCCATTAGTTACGGAAAGGATATCCATAGCTCCAGATAGTTCTTCATACAGCGCATGAAGGTAAGGGTTCCCTTTCGAAGCGTAATTTGGTAGCAGCAAAAAATTCTTGATACCGCTTTTCGTGCAGAGGGTTCCTGATATCGTCAAATTTTGCGGGTCGAAGTGAGCTTGAATGTTAAAGTCAACTGAAAAAAGCGATATTACCGTTAGAAGAAGAAAAAATGTGAAAAGCAATTTCATCATTCCACCCCCACAAAATTATATACCCTGCAACAAAAATACCCTCTTCGGATGAAGAGGGTATTCATATTTAACAGAAGATTTATTCTTTTATTCCGGAACGCACCAGGCTTCTAACAAAAAGATCCTGCAAAGTGAAAAAGAGCAAAAGCGTTGGAAGCACAGCTATCATTGTTCCAGCCATGATTATTCCCCAGTTGTTAGCGGATTCCGCAGATATAAGCATCCTTACACCTATTTGCACTGTTTTCATGTTGTCTTCCATTGTAATTATAAGTGGCCACAGATACATGTTCCAGGCATATACAAAATTGATAATTGTCGCTCCTCCAATAATCGCCTTTGAAAGCGGAAGCAGTATCTTCACAAAATAAGTCATAGGACCAGCACCGTCAATGCGTGCGGAATCTTCAAGAGAAGAGGGTATTGTCATGAAATGCTGTCTGAATAGAAATGTGTTGGTGGCGCTCGCCATAAAGGGAATAGTCATCGCCCAATAAGTGTTAACCCAGCCGAATTTGTTCATAAGGTTGAAAAGAGGGAGGATCATGATCGTTTCAGCAGGAAGAAAGAGCGTGGCGAAGAGAAAGGAAAAGGCGAAATTTCTCCCGCGGAATTTGAAATTCGCAAAGGCATAACCTGCGAGAGTACCCGTAAAGATCTTGCCAGCAGTTATCATAGTGGCAATCAGCAGACTGTTCAGTATAAGCCTTCCAAAAGGAACCGTATTGAAAGCATCAACATAATTTTTCCAGTGGAATGACGATGGAAAAAACTTGGGCGGAAATGAAAACACGCCCTCTGGTGGTTGAAGGCTCATGGTGATTGCCAGAATGATGGGCATGATAAAGATAAAGGAAATCGTAATGAGCACTATTTCAATAAGAATTGTATTCAAAAGTTTTTTGGTAGACCGAGTCATGAAAACACCTCACTGATAGTGAACTTTTCTCTCCGCAAAGCGGAAATAGATTATAGTTACAACAAGCATTATCGCGAACATGATCATACTTTCTGCAGCAGCCGGGCCCCGTTTCTGGAAAGTGAAAGCATCAAGGTATAGCTTGTAGATCATATTTGTGGTGTAACCGCCTGGCCCTCCGGATGTCATCACATCTACTATCGCGAAAGATGAGAACATCGTAGTGACCATGTTCATAATAACCAAATAGAAAGTTATTGGAGAAACAAGGGGAAATATGATCCTCCATACACGGGTCATGGTACTGGCTCCATCCAGTGTTGATGCTTCAATTATGTCAAGAGATACGTCTTGTATGCTCGCAATGTAAAATATCATATCAAAGGGCAACATTTTCCATACAGTGGCAAAAATCAAAGCATAAAAAGCGTAAGGTTTAGAAGTTAACCAATGTACCTGTATACCGAATACTTGCATGAAGAAGTAGTTGACATGGCCGACCACCGGATTCAAAAGAAAAGTCCAGAGCGTTCCCGCTATTGCGGGCGAAACTGCATAAGGGGCAAATAGAAAAGTACGATAGAGCCGTGTTCCCGGAACCCCCCTGGTAAGCATATAAGCAATGATAAAAGCCAGAAAGATCGTGATGCTTACGCTCACCGCCACATAGATCAAAGTAAATCTAACGGCGTACAAATAATCAGGGTCTTCCATGAGCTGCTGAAAATTTCTCAAACCAACATAAATAGTCTTATTCCCAAAGGGTGACGTCTTAAACAAGCTCAGCCTTAGTGCACTTCCAGCTGGATAATATATAAAAAGCACAATTATTACAAAGGTAGGTATAAGCAAGAGATAGGGGTAGATCCTCCTCATCAACACACCTCCGGCAATGAAGCAGGGGCAGCAGAGCTGCCCCTGAGATATCAATAAACTTCGTTGTATTCTTTAATTGCTCTTGTAGCGGCTTCTTCAGCCTTTTTAAGAGCTTCGGCGGGTGTTAACTCGCCACCAAACATTTTTTCGAGATTTTGTTCAATGGCAGTCCTTATTTCAGGGTAAGCTCCGATTATCGCTCCGCGTGCATTGTAATTCTGCTCGGAAAGCAGGAGCTGCATGAGCGCTGTCAGATGATCGGGGTACTGAGCGTAATACCCTGAGAAGAGGAGCTGTTCAACAGCATCTTTCCTAACGGGGAAGTAACCCGTCGCTTGATGCCATTCGATTTGCTGTTCCGTGTCAGCCATGAATTTTACGAATTCCCAGGCAGCCTGGGTTTCAATATCAGGGTGTCCACCGATAATCCAGAGGCTTCCACCACCGATAACTGCACCACCAGCTGGAGCATCAGCGGGAGTCGGAAGGAAAGCTGTACCGAACTCAAAACCGTTCTCTTTTGATGCACTCATCATAAGTGCAACGTCAGAAGTAGAAGAAAGGAGCATAGCGGCTTTTTGAGAAATGAACAGGTTTCTTGCACCAGTCCAGTCTTCTACTTTAGTTTCAATCATTGTACCTTCCCTTTTCATATCATTCAACCATTCAAAGATTTTTAGGCCTGCTTCGTTGTTGAAAAGGGCTTTTGTAGGTCTTCCTGTTCTACCGTTGTTGTTATCACACATTGGTGCAGACTGTGCGGCCATCAGCTGTTCAAAGAACCAGGAATGCAGGTTAAACCCAAATCCCACAACATTTCCCTGATAGTATTTTGTGATCTTTCTAGCAGCATCTTTGAATTCTTCAAAGGTTCTTGGAGGATTGTTTGGATCAAGACCGGCTTCCTTGAAAAGAGTCTTGTTGTAATAAAGAATAGCGTTTGAAGAATTGAAAGGCATTGAGTAAAGCTTTCCGTTCACACGATAATAGCTGAGTACCTGAGGAAGGAAATTTCCAAGATCAAAAGTTGGATCCTTTGCCATGAGGTCACCCACTGGCACCGCGATACCACCATCGACCATTATCTGGGTCCCAACATCAAAGACCTGCACAACATGAGGTGCTGTACCCGCCTGCACTGCGGCTATCAGCTTGTTCAGTGTATCACGGTAACTACCGGTATATTGCACCTGTACTTCTATATCTGGATGGGTTGCGTTAAACTTCTCAGCTTGCTGGGCTAAAAAGTCGATTCTCCATCCCCCCATGGCATGCCAGAACTGTATCTGGACCTTAGCTAAACCGAGGGTTGCAACAAGGGCAAGAAGCAGGAACACCACAAAAAGCTTTTTCATTGTAACACCTCCCCAAAAAATTAACCACCGCAAAACTTGCGATGGTTTTCTCTGCGTCTCTACCACGCGGCTTTGTTATTATAGCAGTTTTTAAGCAAAAATTCCAAAAAGTCATAAAAGTGATGGTGGATCACTCCTTCCGAGGAAAAAAGCGGGAATCTCAGGAACTTCATGCGTAAAACCTCTCTTTTCCTCAATGACTTTCAGGTAAGTTAGTGCTGTAGCTCTCCAGCTGTAATTTTTTTCCACATAGGCCACTATTTTTTTCGAAAGTTCCCTATTCAAAGCTTTATCAAAAATCAGCTTCTTTAATCCCCTTGCAATATCTATTATATCCTCGGGGTCAACCAAAATCCCATATTTGTTACCACTCTTCACCATAAATTCAGAAGGGCCACCATTCTTAGTGGTGACAGCTGGCAATCCGCAAGCCATGGCTTCAAGCGGAGCAAGTCCAAAGGGTTCATAGAGAGAGACTATTGCGAAAAGACCAATCTTCGAACTTGCCATCCTGTAAAGGGCTGCAAGCTCTTTTTGGCTGGAAATATCCATGAAAAACACTCTGTCGCGCGCATGATAACTGTCAACGATTTTTATGAGTTCCCTCAAAATTTTGCCGGATTCACCGGAAACCTTCGAACTCTCATTGTATGCATTAGAAACGCCTTTTACTACAATGAGGAGATTTGCCTTTTCGTTTAATTCTCTATCTGAAAGGAAAGCTTTTAGCAACCCCGTAACATTTTTCTTCCGATCAAGGCGGCTTGAACTAACTATTACAGGGTTTTCAATACGGCTGGGCGCATAGGATGAAACTACAAAATTATATCTATCTGCTATTTCATGGTCCAGTTCTGAAGCCATGGGATTGAATATCCTTGTATTGACACCGGGGTTTGCTATGGCGAATTTGCTATCATCGTAAACATCTACCCAGTTTTTATAAAGCTGGTGCGAATACTGATCAAAACGTTCCTGGCTTGTGCTCACAAAGTTCACAACTGAGTACTTCATAGAAATCCTTTCCGCAGGTATGCGATATGAAAATCTGTAAATCCTATCGATTTCCCTGAAGTTTTCCCGTGAAACTCCCAGCTTATCCATTTTTTGAGCTCCCAAAGAATGGGCTGTGAAAGAGAAAGGAATTTTGAGATCGTGTGTCAGCATAGCAGCGGACAAACCACCATCAGCGTAATGGCCAGTGAAAAAGTCCGGAAAACTTCCTTCCCTTTCATAAAGCGCCTTAATTCCTCTAACGTAATCTTTGATATGCTTCCAGAGCTTTTCTTTTGGCAAAAAATCATTTCCGCCAAAACTAATTCGCACTATTCTGACTCTGTCAATGCCGTCGTAATAATCAAAAGGCGTAGAAAATTCTGGCCAGCGTTTGTCCGCAATTCTCCTTGTTACAATATCTACATCAACTCCAAGAGAAGCCATCGCGATGGCGAGCTCTTTGACATAAACCAACTGGCCTCCAAAATCTGGATGGTCAGTCCAATAACTATCAAGTGGATCAAAATTGCCCTGAGGATTTAGAAAAGCTATTTTCATGAGCTTACCCTCTTTCTGATAATAGTTCAATCAACTTCTCGTACTCTGGAATGGGTAAAGATTTGTTTTCATTTTCAATGCGAAAAGCTGCTGCGGCATTGCCGAGTTTTGCCGCTTCAAAAATGTCAAGGCCTTTTAACAGACCACAATATAGACCACTCCAGAAAGCATCCCCGGCACCAGTAGTATCAACCACCCTCTCTGTCAATGAAGGCAAAGCTTCTTTGCATTTGCCATCTGAAATGAGCACTCCTTCAGCTCCAAGGGTCAACAATACATTTTTTACTCCAAAACTATGGTATAACTCCAAATACTTTTCTGCTGAAAGCTTTCCAAAAATCCTTTCAGAATCGTCAAGCGATGGTTTGGCAAGATAAACATTATTCATAAATTCCAGCATTATTTTCACGCTTTTTGCTTTTGGCTCTTTCCAGAGAACGGGACTGTAATTTGGGTCAAGACAAATATATATACCTTTGTCGCGTGCAAGTTCTAAAAGCTTTTTCACTGTCGTTCGTGCAGGCTTTCTTGATACGGGCCAGCTTGTAAAATGCAAAAAGTAAACATCATTAAAGAGTTCATCTAAATTATGAGGAATTGAGAGATGATAATCAGCTCCCCGTACAGGCATGAATTGGGGAGTCCCCCTGGATTTGGTAACGAATACCATGCTCGTATGATGATTGACTACTGAAATATAGGAAGTGTTCACATGAATTGAATTTAGCCATTTAAGGTATCCCTTGCCAAAGGGATCATTTCCCAGAGCTGCCAGCAAAATTGCTTCAATGCCAAGACCCTGGAGATTAGCTGCGAGATTTCCCGGAGAACCAGCAAAAGATCTCTCAAATTTCCTTACCTTAGAAAGATCGGATGCATATTCTTCGGAAATCATGTCAACAAGTAATTCACCTACAATCAGAATCTTTTTCATTCCCGATCATCTCGAATTCATTTAATGCCTGTTTGGGAAACACTTTTCACATATTGCCCCTGAAGCACAACAAACAATATCAGTATAGGAGCTGTCATCATCGTCGCGAAGGCCATTATATCTCCCCAATCTCTGGGATATTGACCAAAAAACACCTGCATAGCTACAGGGAGGGGCCTGTATTCAGGCCCTCTTGTAACCATCAGCGGCCAGAGAAAAAATCCCCACTGCATCAAAAAATGAAGAATGGCAACGCTGGCAAGTATGGGCTTAGATAAAGGCATGGCTATTTTCCAATATATCTTGAACCAACTTGCTCCATCTATAAGGGCGGCTTCTTCAAGTGCCTTGGGAAAGCCTATGAAGAACTGATAAAAGAGAAATATGTAAAAGGGATTAGCAATAAAGGGTATTATTTGAACATGATAAGAATCCAGCCATCCAAACCTATTTGTCATGAGCAGCAAGGGAACAGCTATTGTTTCAAAGGGGATAATCATCAAAGCCACGATTACCGAAACCAGAAGCTTCCTCCCCTTAAAAGTAAATCTCGCCAGTCCGAAGGCCATCATGCTGTTTACAAATAATCCAGCTATAACCGTTGAAGAAACTATGAGCAACGAATTGAATATAAACCTCAAAAAGGGCATTCGTGCGAATACATCGCTATAATTTTTGAGTGAAGCTGGAGAAGGGATAAAGGCTTTTATCGAACCCATTCTTTTCAGGATATCAAGCTCATCGGGATTCAGAGAGGTTGAGATCATATAGATCAACGGAAAAAGAAAGAACGCAGCCAATAATATCATCAGGGTATAGCTTATGCTTTTATCTATAAGAATTAGTTTTTTTCTGCTCCTTTCAGTGGGCACGTCATGACACCTCTCTTTCTTCTTTGAGCAAAAAACGCTGAATTATAGAGATAGCAAGAACAAGCAAGAAGAACACAACAGTCAATGCTGATGCATAACCTATATATTGCCTTTTGAACCCCATGTTATATATGTGAAGTACAACAGTGTATGTTGCGCCATTAGGCCCGCCGTCCGTCATTACTTTCACCTGGTCAAAGAGTCTGAACGCCAATATAGTTGTTGAAATAATAACAAAGGCTGTGGTGTTTTTTAGCTGCGGTAGCGTTATTTTCATGAACTTTTGCCAGTTATTTGCACCGTCAATCGTTGCTGCTTCATAAAGAGATATGGGGATTTCCTGCAACCCCGCAAGAAAAATGAGCATCTGGAATCCTACGCCCTGCCATATCGACATAAACATAATTGCAGGAAAGGCCCAGTTCTCATTTTTTATGAAGTCAACAGTTTGCCAGCTTCCAAAGCTGATCTTTTGAAGGAATAGGTTTATAAGCCCTTCGGGATTGTAAAGAAAAGTCCAGATAACGGCGACAACAACCATAGTGGTAACAGTAGGCATAAAATATACCGTCCTGAAAATTTTGGTGAACTTTATGCGTTTATTTACAAGCAAGGCTAAACCAAGAGCAAATGCTGTCTGAACAGGGACAACAATGATTACGAACTTAAAAATGTTAAGCAGCCCTTTCCAGAAGAGATCATCTCCCAAAATTTTCTTGTAGTTATCCAGTCCGATAAATCTTGTCGGTAGTCTGCTTATCAACCTCTGGTTTGTAAAGGATAAATAAAACGCCGAAAGAAATGGGATAATGATGAATGTGATTAATAATACAAGCCCCGGTAAGAGAAAAATAAAGGCATACTTAAATCCCCGCTTTTTCTCATAAAACATTTTTGCCATATTTTCTCTCCCTTCTCCTTCTTAATCAAAAAGGGTGGGGTGTTCCCCCACCCAGCAGGTGCAAAAAAGCATCAGTAAACAGGATACCCTTCGTTGTATTCGATATCTTCGTTTATTTCCTTTACAGCCCTGTCGAGCTCCTTTCTAATATCGGAGCCATTAATAATATTGTCAAGAGCTTTCGCAAAAGCAGCCGTGATGGTTGGGTAAGCAGGTGTAACAGGTCTTGGCACAGCAATAGTTTCAAGCTGCTGAACAAAGATGTTCAAAGGACCGCCTTCTCCATAAAGCGGAGAAATTGCAATTGCGCTCTTTCTGGAAGGAACAGCACCATTTGCATTTGTCATGTTCAATATTTCTTCGGGTCTGAGGATGAATTCCAGGAACTTCCAGGCAGCTTCCGGGTGTTTGCTGTTTGTTGTTATGCTCCATGCCCAGGAACCCATACCTGTAGCCTGTTTAAAGAACTTCGGCATAGGAACGAGGACTAAATCATCTCCAAGAGCTTCTTTGTATTGGTTATAGACCCAATGCCCAACCCAGGATAGAGCAGATTTTCCTTCGATGAATTCGTTGTCACCCGGGGGATTGGGATTAACAAAGCCCTGCGCAAAGAGCGCCTGGAACCATGCGGCTGCTGCAAGGGCTTCTGGCCCGTTGAGGATACCATCAGCGGACATGTAGTCACTGCGATCAATCAGATCAGCACCAAAAGCCTGGAAAATAGGAGAGAATCCATAAGTGTACCATTCACCAACACCATAGTTGATTTTCATATCAAGCGGGAATTTTATTTCCGGGAGTTCCTTCAGCTTTCTCAGAATGTCCATGAATTCTTCAAAGGTCCACGCATCATCGACGCTCTTTGGAATCCTCGCGCCAATTTTGTCAAGATATTTCTTGTTTGCCCAAATTGCGAGCCCAGAATCAAATGTCCCAAGAGCATAAATTCTTCCGTTGTAAAGCCCTTGAGAAATTATCGATGGGAGAAAATCGCTTCTTAGCTCAGAGGTCATAAATTCATCAAGTGGAAGCAGGTATCCAGCCCAAGCATAGTTGGAAACATATGGCCCATCAAGGTCAAGGATGTCGGGGAGCCCATTCGCCAGAGCAGCTGCCTGTACCTGGTCATTGTAGCTTCCTTCAGGGAGCTGAACGGCAATAATTTCTATCTCGTCCTGCATAGCATTAAATCTCTTTACCTGGTCGTTTATTACATCCCTTTCTGAGCCACGTCCTGAATGGAACCACAATTTCACCTGGATCTTACCTAAAGCTGTTACAGAAAGCGCTAATAACAACACTATCACCAGAAACACCATAAACCTTTTCATATTAACCCTCCCTTTCTGACCCCCAACGGGATCAAAGTGAATGTTTATATAATTGAAAACTTACCATCCTGTTCGCATTTTTTGAGTCGTTTCATTACATTTTCATCTTTCGTGGCCGTGATTACTACTTCTGTACCTGACCATCCCTTTATGCGAACTAAAGATTTCTTAAAGAGCTTTGAAGTACTTGCAAGAATATATATCTCAGGTGACGCTTTTACAATTAGCTTCTTTGTTTCAGCTTCCAGCAAAGTGGAAGAAAAATAGCCGCTCTCATCGAGCCCATTTATACCCATAAAAGCTTTGTTTACATGATATCTGTCAAAAAAAGGGTTGATTTCCAGATCCAGGAAGTTCATTGTGCTATATTGAAAGTAGCCCCCAAGAACTACAAGCTTTATCTCGGGGTACTGCACAACAGTGTTGATAATGTACAGAGAATTTGTAACGACAGTCAGGTTTAAAGGAGGAGTTTCAAGAAGCTTTTCCGTAAAAAAAAGAGTAGTGCTGCCCGAATCAATAAAAATAATGTCATTTTTCTCGACCAGCTGGACTGCTTTTTCCGCGATTAACTTTTTTTCATCAACGTCAACGGCAATTTGTTCCTGAAACTGCGGATCATATCTGTGGGGCTTAAGGCTGATGGCGCCGCCATGAACCCTTTTCAACAACCCAAGGTTTTCGAGTTTTTTCAAGTCTGACCTCACAGTAACTTCAGATATTTTTAGTTCTTCTGCAAGCGATGAACTATATATTTTGCCATATTTATTCAATTTTTCAACGATATAGTTCTTTCTCTCTTCGAATATGATAATTATCCCCCCTGAGATAAAAATATCATCTCGAACAGAGAAAGTGAAATGTGATTATCGAAAATTAATCCCCTTTATTCTGAATTAAAAAGGGTTAGGTGTGTTATTTTCGTTATTTTGCGTTTTGCTTCGTTTGCTTTCGTTTTGTTATTAAAAAATAATAAAACGAAAATTCTCAAAATATAAAATTTTCTGGTAGCAGCATTTTCAAAACCCTAAAAGCCAACAAACACAAATCTCAGCTGATTAAATAGGTTTGAGATCCCTTTTCGTGATAGATAAAGGTTTTTGAGATGCTGTAATTTCTTGTGGATTTTTTCAGAGCGTTTGAGATAAGCCCCAGATATCCGTTGATTCTTTCGAAGACTTCATCAAGGGTACAGCTTCCCTGTTCGGTGATTATTCGAATCAGCAGTTTTCCGCTTTCTATCTGCCTTATGTTCAAGTGGTCTCCACGAGCTCCGAGCTGCATATTTCTTGAAAGGTAGTGCGAAATATCCATGATCAGGTTGGAAGACTTGCGTGTTTCAAATGTGAGTTCCATGCTATAGACTATACGCATCTCCGTTCCCTCCTTTTTTGTAGAAGGATCATATAGAGATGGTGCAAAATTAAAAAAGAGCTGTGGAACCCATGATGAAGATCAAGAAATGCAACTTACCAGTGAGAAAAAAGAAGCTTCATAAATATTATAGCATAGGAAAAAGCATCACATAGCAGATAAACTATCTGACCTATATCTGAAGGCAGTTACGCTTAAGAACACAAATCCTATTGTAAGTATAGAATTTGAGATCAGTAGCCCGATGATTGTCACTGAGTCGCCGGGTATCAGGGATATCTTTTGAATTTCGCTTAACAGAGCCGTTATAGGAAAATATTCGACAAATTTTCTGAGCCATTCTGGAAACATGGATTTTGGAATGATTATGCCGCTAACGAGTATGAGTGCGATTGAAGTTCCGGTTACAATAAACTGGCTTCCCCTGGAAGTTTTTGTTAGACTTGCCAGAAATGTACTCATAGCAATGAATACAAGCGTAAGCACTAGAAAAAGAAGAACGTTTTCAAAGACATCGGTTAAACCTTCATAGCCAAAAAGCAGTCCAAAGAGTAGAAAAAAGAGGAATTCAAAAGTTCCAACAATAAGGAAGCTCACGATCTTTGAAAATAGAAATTGAAAAGCCTTCGTGTTGGCAAGCATCAAGAAGTCAACGATCTCTGTTCTTCTGTCTTCGTGTATTGACCAGCTTAAGCCAATTCCTGTTGTGAGCAACAGACTCAATGCCAATATAAGCGGGAAGAGATACTCCTTGAAATTAAATCTATCGCCTTCTACACCTTCTACAACTATCTCAGGTGCTTCGTAGTTCGGATCCACCGTCACATTTTTCATAAAATCCGGATCAGCTATAACTGGAAGGGCTTTAAACTCGTTGAGAACATTGCTGAGCACCTGATAAATCGCTATCCCCGATTGAAGTGCGTTGGGGTTCGGGATGAAAATCAATTTTGAAGGTTTCTGGAAAAGGAGGTCATTTGCAAATCCTCTTGGTATGACAAAGTAACCATCAAGGTTTCTTAGTTGCTTTTCAGCTTCTTCTCTTGTTTTGAAGACATATATATTTTCCTCTTTGATCATGGAAGTGGCATATCTTATAAAAAATATTCCAAGAAATGTATTGTCTTCATTTACGATACCTAAACGAAGCACATATAAGCTCTTATTTATGTTAAATACGCCGGTAAAGAAAACCAATGTCAGCGGAAGGAGGAGAAAAAAAATCCATATACTCCGTGACCTGAAAATCATTCTAAGTTCATTGGTTATTAGAATAACAGTTTTTCTCATTGAATCCCTCCGTTTATATTTCATTATATAACGACACCATGGCGAGAAAGAAAGAAAGAAGCCCTTCGTCTGGTAAAATTGTTTCAAGGATTTTATTTCAATAAAGGAGTTGATTGTGTGAAACGCTTTGTTTTTATCTCTTTATTTCTTTTTACCTTTGCTTTCGCCTTTGCAAGTGGGGAAATAGCCAGTCTAACGTTGAACGGGACACCATTGTCCGATGCTTATTTTAACGTGGATGCTGCTGTTCTTCAGGGATATTTGAATGACACGCTGGGAAGTTATCAGCAACAGGGTATTAGTTTAGATCCATACTTCTCCACGCAAAATGCTCCCAGCCAGATAGAGCTAAAATACAACATACTCATGAATTTACTTGATGATAAGATGGCAGGCTATTACGCAAAAGAAAACGGTCTTTTTCCGGATGAAAATGAAGTCACCGGTTATACGGATCAGATAACAGCCGGCTATCTTGCAAACCCTCAGTATGTATCACAAATAGAAATGAGCTACGGTTCAACAGAGACTTTCTGGAGAATAATAGAATCTTATGTCCGCTCGGAATTGATAAAGCAGAACATACTCATGACACTTGTGGCAGATTACCCTGCCAGCTTTACAGAGTACTTTGAGTCCAACAAAGCGGAAATAAAGGATAAATACGAAAAAGTAGGCGCAAGCCATATTCTTCTTACATCAGAAGCAAGTGCCACAGAAATCAAAAATCTCATCGAAAGTGGTTCGATCAGTTTTGAAGATGCTGCAAAAAAATATTCCATCGATACAGGCACTGCACAAAATGGCGGTTTCATTGGCGAATTCAGTCGTGGCCAGCTTGTGAAAGAATTTGAAGATGCAGCCTTTGCCGCTACCCCCGGCGAAATAGTGGGTCCCGTAGGAACGGAGTACGGTTATCACATAATAAGAATTGAGTCAAAAAGCACTTTCAATACGGTGGAAGAATTGCTGAATACAAACGCTTATACAAATGTCGCAAGAGACTTCCAGAATGAAGTATATCTCGATTGGTTCAAAAAGTACAAAGCAAACAGCCCTCTTGGCTATGTTATATACGATCCTGAACTTGACCTAATGGACAGGCTAATGAAATCTCAGACTTCAGGGGAGGATATACATGATTTCTATTCAAGGTTGGAAGGAGAAATATTCAATTCCACCGGGGAAGTAAAAGAAGATACCACGGCTTTTGCAGCAATCCTTTATCTAATGATCTCAGATTCCATCATGCAACCGACACTGGACAATATACAAAAGCTGCAATATATGCTTGATGCAAGAAGCAATTTGCCTGAGGAAATGAAAAATCTTTCGTTTGATGCTTTGGAGGCTGCTCTTGAAGAAACACCAGACAGTACAGATGATAAGATTATGGAATTGAAAAACAACCTTTCAACGCTGATAACCTATTCGCATGAGCTGGGAGTGTTTAGCGACGAAGAAATAAAGGCAAAGCTTTCCGAAGAGCAGGCTTACAGAGATGGAAGATACACTGTAATCGGAAAAGTCGCTGGACATCTGTACCACCTTATTCCGAACTCGGAAACCGCACTGGAATACCTGAACAAATACAGCGGGAATGATCCGGAAGTGGTGTTCCTGTACACCAATAAGCGATATGAAGATGAAATAAAACCGATATTGGAGAACGAAGAGCTTTTCCAGAGTTATTTGAGCTACTATACCACTTATGTCGGAGATAAAGCCGCTGAAATGCTTGTCAAATATCCCCTTGTTTCCATTGAAAATCGTTTGAAAGAGAACGTAATCGAAAATGAAAAGGCTTCTGACGAACTGAAACTAAAATCGATAAAGCTCCTGATAGAAGCCTACAACAAAGCTGGAAAACTCCCTGTTGACAAAGGTCTCAAAATCGATTTCTTCAGCAGTGCTCTCGCATACTCATATTACCTTGACGACTTTGTTGAAAAGGGACTTGTTGAAGAATCTGAAATTGACACTCTTGTCGATGAGCTGTTGAAAGAAATCGAAGCCTTAGAAAACGAAGAGTAAAACACAAAAACAAAAAAAGGAGGGCAAATGCCCTCCTTTTTCATATCCTCATAACCTTGTATTCTTTGGGGCTTAGTTCAAGGGAGATCCTGGTTTCAAATGGGGCGAGAATGTATTCGGCTTTTTGCTTATCCCACGAGACATTTTGAAGCACAGCAAGCTTTTCGTCACCCTTTGACAGCAATCTCAATCTTATCAAAGGATTGTCAGTATAGAAAAGAGTTATCCCTGCGTCCCTGGCTGCTTTTCTGTAAAATATGTAGGAAAGGTCTGTATGGTTTACCATAGGCGTTTTGAGCAAAAGGTGTTCAAGCGGGAAATTTAGGAATGAAACCTTTCCCCTATTTAGTTTCGTTTCCGTGAAAAAGAGCTTTTCTGAAAGCTTTATGAGTTTTCCGTTGCATTCTTTTAGCGGAAGATACGCATTTTCATGAGGGTATTCGCCGTATTGCGCCCGAATTTTCCAGATATGCCCCTGGAAATCCAATTCAATATCCCCTGTCAAGGCGTCAAATAAACCGTACTTTGAATCATGCTTGCAGCCGGTGAGATCTTCAAAATTATGAATCCACATACCTGGCTGAAAAAGGTCTGCGCCAGCAAAATAACTCATATATAAATTCCCGCCGTTTTTCACAAAGTTGTGAAGGGTTTCCGTGGTGGTTGCCAGAAGCTTTCTGGCGCAGGGTGCGATTATCAGCTTATATTTTTTTAAGTTATCAAGATTATCTTCAAAGAGGAAATCAACTTCAAAACCAGCTTTGGCAGCCATTACCATTGCCTGCAACATCTGTCTGGCCATTACCCTTGTTTTATCCACTGAAAAAGGATATTGCCTGTTATAATACGAAGGAACCAAAATTGCGGCTTGAGGATCGATAGACGAAAATCCATTGAAATCCACAACCTGATTGCGAAAGCTTCTGAACTCATACGCGGCGGGTTTTGGCTTCCCTTCTTTATCAAAGACGCCAAACCTCAATTCAAAGGGGTGGTGCCGATAAGGAGGCATTTCCGAATATGAAAAATCATTCAAGCACCAACCAAGATTCCCTGTGCCACCTGAGAGGAAAGTATTTAGAAAGATTTCTCTGTAATAAAGGGCTATATTTTCATCAGAAGCATGGCTTGATGATGCGCCAAATTCCTCAAACAACACGGGCAAGCCAAAGGGCCTTAAAAACCTTACCATGAATTCTGTGATCACGCTATGTCTGTAATAATCGGTTTCTGGTACGTACATATGTGGTCCAAAAAAATCCACTATTTTAGATAAACCCGGAATATCAAAACCGTTATTTCCGCCAAATACATTCCAATTACCATCGCCAATCCCCACAGGCCTATCCGGGTCAATTGCTTTTACTGCTTTTACAAGCTTTTTCGCCCAATTAATCACTTTTCCAGGGGACCCTTCGCCTCCGTAAAGGGGCATTTCATTTGTCAAGAGATATCCCCAAATGCTGTCAAAATCCTTTACCTTTTTTGTAATCTCCCTGATGAGGAATTCCTGCTGCTCTATCATATAGGGATCTGAATACAAATCTCGACCCTCTCTAAACTCAAAATCCCAGTTTTCTCCGGACATATGCCCAACAATGAATGTTGGTATTGTTTTGAGTTTATGCTTTTCACATATTTCAAGAAAAGCATTGAGTCTTTTTATATGCACCTCACTAATTTTCCCGGGCGAAGGCAAGAAGCTGGGGCTTAGAATGAAAAAGCGGCACAGGTTCATGCCAAACTCTTTCATCGCTTTCACTTCTTCCTCAACTGTTTCGGGATTCCAGTATTCATCTTCCCACATTAAAATAGCACCATTCCGCGACCAAAAGTTCACACCAAGCAGATATTCCATAAAATCTCACTGCCTTTCAAGTGCTTTTACAGACTCCCTTTCCACAATCTCTGTGGGGAGCACAACGTTTCTATAAATGGAATTTTTACTTGCTTCAAGCCTTTCTATTAAAAGTTGCGCCGCCAGGGAACCCATTTCTTCACGTGGCTGGCGAACGGTTGTAAGCGAAGGAATAACAAATGAAGCAAAGGGGGAATCATCGAACCCCATTACAGAAATATCGTCCGGGACTTTTAATCCCAGCTTGCTTAAGGCCTTTACAGCTCCAAGCGCCACATAATCATTAGCACAAAATATAGCAGTTATGTTCGCGTGTGAATTGAAGTATCTCATAACGGCTTCATAACCATCTTCTGGATCAAAGCCAACAATTTTGCTCATGATTACCTCAACCTCTTTGTGCCTCTGGAGGTATTTCGCTATGCCTTTCTCCCTATCACGAGAGGCGTATACGTTCTGGGTTCCACGAATGTAAAATATCTTCCTGTGACCCTTGCTGGACAGGTATCTCATGGCGGCATATGCTCCCATAATATTGTCGATGTTTACCGAATCAATATGCACCTCCTCAACGGGGTAATCAACGCCAACAACAGGTATTCCGCTGTCAATAAATTTCTGCATAAAATGTTCGTCGCATTTCAGAGTGCATACCAAAACCCCATCTACCTTTCGATTAAAATATTCATCGAGGATTTCCTTTTCACGCATAGGCCTATCTTTGGCGAGGGCTACCATGACATCATAACCTTTATTAAATGCCTTTTCATAGATCCCCGTTAGGATATTTGGATAATGGTATGCGCTCAAATTTGGAAGAACTACACCAATAGTTCCAAAAAGCTCCGAATTTTTTCGGTAAGAGGGTCTTGGCTTATAACCGAGCTTTTGCATGGCTTTCAAAACTCTTTTCCGCTTTTCTTCTGAAACCTGCGTTGAACCGTTTATTACTCTCGAAACAGTGGCTATGGAAACCCCGGCTTCTTTTGCCACTTCTTTTATGGTAACCATATGAGTCCTCCTATTTCCAAAGGCCAAAAGGCGCATTCAAAAAAGTGCTGAACCTTTTCGTGGTTCTGCTTTTTATTATCTCGCGATAAAGAAAGAAGCTTGGCCTTGGAGTTAAAATTCCTTTATCATAATCAACATGAACCAGACCGAATCTCAAGGAAAATCCCCTTGCCCATTCATAATTGTCCGTTAATGACCAGTGTAAATATCCCCGGATGTCATATCCCTCTTCAAGCAATTTTTCAATCGTCGCAAGGTGGGATATAAGATAATAAGGCCTCAAGGCATCCTTATCGTCGGCAATACCGTTTTCTGTAATATATACGGGCTTCTTATACCTTTCGCATATGGCTTTGGTCATGTTGTAAAGTCCCAATGGATATATTTCCCAGCCTGCATCGCTAACAGGCAGACCTTCTTTGGAAATGGTATTTGGTTCACAAGAAAAACCATATCCAGCCTGGCTTCTCCAGCTTATCTCAAATTCACCCGCCCTTAGAACTTGCTCTCTTCTTTTAACAAATGTGCGCGTATAGTAATTGATACCTATATAATCGGCTTTTTCACTTACGGCATCCATGAAATACCAGTTAATAAGGTTATTTGCTTCGGTGGCGCTATCATCTCCGTCTATCCAGTGAAAAGCGTAAATAACCCCAATGGGTTTTGCTGTATACTCTCTCATCGCTTCATATGAAAGGCGATGTGCCTTTATCTCGTTATCAAGGGCTTTCTTCCACAATTTTGGAGCAACAAGCGATGGTGGAAAACCAGATGGTCTTTGAAAATAGCCGAGATTGGCAACTACATTGGGCTCGTTCATTGTAGACCAAAAATCGACCACTTCATCGAGCTCTCTCACTATAAAGGCGGAAAATTTTGCAAATTCATGAGGGCTTCTCTCGTCCAACCAGCCGCTTTTAGTAAAATCGGCGTTGCGGTTAATTTTTATTGGGTCATGCAACCACAGCGGTAATGTAAAATGATTCAGGTTGACCATTGTTTTCATACCTTTGTTTCTTATATCTATTAAAATCTCCCTGTAACGTTCAATAGCCGAATAGTCAGCGATTTCCTTCAATTCCTCTAGGGTTTCCGCACCAAAGGTCTCCACGGGAAATATCCTTGACCATTCAATGCCAATTCTAAGAGCATTGAACCCCGATTCAATGGCGAGTTCATGAACTTCCGGGTACCTTTCCCAATACCCCAGCCCTTTTTCGGGGAGATCTCCGCTTACCACACCGTTTTCTTGCAGTAATGGATCGTGAACCCAGAGGAACCAATCTGTATTTGAATCAACCGCGTTATCGCCCATTTCAAATTGAAAACCTGACATTGAAGCTCCAAAGAGAAAATCTTCACTGAACATTCTTCCACCTCCAGCATGCAACATGGTGATCTTCTTCCACCTCTATCAGTTTCTGAATTCCGCATTCTTTCGTTGCAACCGGACAACGATCATAATACTTGCACATACCTTCGTAAGCTTCTGCACTCCTGCGTTCAGGAGTTTCAAAAGTCTCCCATTTTTTGTCGAGTCGGGGCACTGAATCCAAAAGCATGCGTGTATATGGATGCAGGGGGTTGTTAAAGACCTTTTCGGTTTTTCCCGCTTCCATTATCGAACCCCTGTAAAGGATAATACTCTCGTCGCTTATGTAATAGCCCAGGGAAAGGTCGTGAGTGATGAACAATATTGAAAGGCCCTCATTTTTAAGGTCTGCAAGAATGTTCAGCACATCGATTCTGGTTGAAGCATCAAGCATGCTTATTATTTCGTCAGCCACTAGGAATTTAGTATCAAGGAGCAGCGCTCTTGCTATCAACATCCTTTGCAATTGCCCGCCACTTAACTGATGTGGAAATTTGTTAAGCACTGTCTTCGGGTTCAACCCGACAGATTCCAGGGCATTGAGTACGCGCTTATGCCATTCATTCTCATTAACCTTCGGGAAAAATTCACTCTTGACAAGCTCAAAAATCCTGTCAGCTTTAAAAATGGGATTGAAAGAAGAAAAGGGATCCTGAAATACCCCCTGGACAGATCGGTAATAATCTTTTAATTTGTCTCCTTCCATTGAAGATACGTCTTTCCCTTTGAAGAGAATTTTCCCTTTTGTAATGGGGATCAACTTCAACATCATTTTGCCAATTGTTGTTTTTCCGCTTCCGCTTTCTCCTATAAGGGAAATTATTCGGCCCTCTCTTATTGAAAAGGAAACGTTGTCAACTGCTGTGAGTTTTCTTCTTCCAAATGCGCCAAGAGAATATACCTTGGTAATATCCTTAAGCTCTATCATTATTCGCTACCCACCTTCCAGCAAGCTACTTGATGACCCGGCTCTACTTCAACCAATGGAGGTTCTTCATCACACCTTTCAGAAGCAACAGGGCATCTATCCTTAAATCTACAACCTATTGGAGGATTAAGAAGTTCAGGCGGCCTTCCGGGTATTCCTTTGAGAGGTGTTTCAGAATGTTTGATACCCACCTCAGGCAAAGAGGAAATAAGCAATTTCGTGTATGGATGAAGTGGTTTTTTGACAATTGTCTCTGTGGAAGCTCTTTCTACCTGTTTGCCAGCATACATGATCATAATGCTGTCTGCTACCTGATAAAGAATTGAAATATCATGGGTTACAAAAATAACGCTTTTCACTATTTCCCTGTCCCTGAATTCGACAATCATTTTTGAAACAGCCTTTTGCGAGGAAACATCGAGGGCTGATGTAATTTCATCTGCTAGTAGTAACGAAGGGTTCAGCAAAGTCGAGACAACCATTACCATTCGCTGATTCATTCCACCGGATAATTCGATTGGATAAAGATCAAGAACTTTTTTGTCAAGTTCGACCAGGCTCAGTCTTTCTTCAATAGTATCCTTCATTTTCGTAAAACTTTTACCGTGGTGTTCAAGAAGGTCGGAAATTATTTGCCTTAATTTCTTTATTGGATTCAATGCATTCATTGCATATTGGGGAATGATCGAAACCTCTTTGAATCTATAAGATCTCATAGCTTCATAATCGTATATAGGCAGTTTGTGATTGTTCAAAATGACCTCGCCAGAATTGTATTTCATGGGCGGTTTCAGCAAAATCAACGAATTGTTCAGAGTGGATTTGCCACATCCTGATTCTCCAGCTAACCCCATTATTTCGCCATCTTTTACCTGAAAGCTGAGTCCATCTACAGCCTTTACCTCACCGCGAAGGGTCTGATAATATATTCTTAATTCATCTACCTTCAAAGCCATTTTCACATCTCCCTGAGTTTTGGATTAAATACCTCATCCAATCCTGTATTCATAAAATACATCGCTCCTACGATAGCAGTAATAGCCACTCCGGGTGGAATTGCCCACCACCACATGCCCAGCTGTATAGCATTCCACAAGACCGCTTGTTGCATCATAAGACCGAGTGAGATACCCTGTGTGGGACCAAGCCCGATAAAATCAAGAGTAGCAGCTGTTAAAATTGCTCCTCCAAATTGCAGGATGAATACCATAAATACGTATGATAACATGTTCGGCAGTATCTCAAAGACTATTATTTTCAAAGATCTCATGCCCGTTATTCTTGCAAGGTTCACAAATTCCCTTGTTTTCAATGAAAGAGTTTGCGACCGAACGGCCCTTGCTGTCCATGGCCAGGCCGTAAACCCAATGAACACACTCTCCAGAAATACACCACGGTATTTCAAATAAGCTGCAAGAATAATCAGCAAAGCCATTGTGGGTATAACTAGGATAATGTTGGTGAACATCATGAGCAATTCATCTGCCAGTCCACCTTTATAACCTGAAAGAAATCCCACAAAAAGGCCTATGAAAGTCGCTATTCCACCTCCTACTAGTCCAACCAGAAAAGTCGATCTAAGACCGTAAACGAATTGAGAAAAGACATCTCTTCCAAAAGTCGTTGTCCCAAACCAATATTCGCTTGAAGGAGGATTATAGCCCGGTCCGGCAAAGTCCTGAGGTCCATACTTTGCAAAATAAGGTCCGAAAATTGCCAAAAAGGCAAACACGGCAACGATAATAACTCCTATTCTCAATTTGGTGTTTCTCAAAGCAAAAAATAGTATCTCGCTTTTCCTAAATTTCATGCAGTCTCACCACTCATTCCACGTCTTACTCTCGGGTCAACAATCACATAAATGATATCTATAAAGAAGTTTGCCAGTAAGACTCCCAGAATAATGAAAAGGAAACACCCCTGAATAAGAAAATAGTCGCCGTTTAAAATCCCTTGAAGCAGTAGATAACCAATACCTGGATAAGAGAAAACCACTTCTGTGGCCAGTGCCCCTGCCACAATAACACCGAGTTGTAAAGCTAATCCCGTGATTTGAGGAAGCACCGCATTCCTGAAAGCATATTTCCTTATGAGCTTCGCAGGAGCCCCCATAGCTTCCATATACCTCGAATACTCTGATTCCAGCTCGTAGATAATCATATTTCTCATACCGATTGCCCATCCTCCAAATTGAACGATAAACAGAGAGCCGAAAGGTAAAATCCAATGCTTCAGATAATCCCAGATGAATTCCCAGCTAAAACTTGGTCTCATAGAAAAACTGTATGCCCCGGATATTGGAAATATGCCAAGTACTACCCCAAAGAACCAGGCAAGAAGTATTCCAAGCCACATATATGGGGTGGCTGTTAATACATACCATATTGGCAATATAGTATTGTCGAGCTTCTTTTTCCTGGCGGCGAAAGCTCCAAACTTGTTACCTGCTATCCAGCTAAGTAATATTGCCGGAACAAGCAAAAGAATGTCGTATGGCACTGCTTTCTTTATAACATCAAAAACGGGGCTCGGAAAAAGATACACACTTGTCCCGAGATCTCCTCTGAACAGAGAGCCCCAAAAATTCAAGTACTGCTTCCACAGCGGGAGATCCAGGCTGAAAACCTTGTTGTAATAATTGTACAAAAGTTCCATGGATTCTGTTCTCATTGCCGCCCTTGATAGAAGGGTTCTTATTGGGTCGCCCGGCATGAATCGAGGGATTATCCAGTCAATGGTAACCGCAAAGAAGAAAGTGAGCAGATAGATGATTATTTTGCGTCTCAGGTATTTTCCCACAATCTTTCCTCCCAGAATAGTTTAACCCCGCCTTCTAACGAGAAGGCGGGGGAGACGGAACTATTATTTGCTCTTAAGATCTGTAAGCATCATAAGGCCACCAAGCTGCCACCTGCCAGCCCAGGTACTGGGATAATGGAAAGGCCCGTTTTCACTGGGCCAGTTGGTCCATGCGGCTTCGCTGGCCTGGAACCACATACCATTATACCAGAGAGGAATTGCCGGCATATCTTTCAGGAAAATCTCCTCGATTTTTGAAGCTATCTCCTTTCCAGCTTCCACATCATCGAAAGGAGTCCTGTTGAACTCATCGAGAAGTTCCATAACTTCAGGGTTATCATATCTTCCAAAATTACCATTTCCCATGTAATCGCTTATGGGGAAGAATAGCCAGTGGTAGAATGTCCAGATAGTAACACTCAAATAACTTCCGAAGTTGTTTATGGCCATATCAAAACTGCCGCCATAAAGCTCATCCTGGTACCTTCCGAAATCCGGGAATTCAGCAGAGGCGTTTATTCCTACGGCTTTTAGATTGGCTGCGATTATCTTTATTGATTCCATCCAGTCGGTCCATCCGAAGGGAACAATAATCGAAAGTTCAATCTTTGAGCCGTCGGGAGCTTCCACAAATCCATCTCCATCTTTATCTACGTAGCCAGCATCTTTGAGCATGCTCTTTGCTATATCAGGATTGTATTCAAATCCATATTTGTTGACCACATCTTCATCATAATACTTCATCCAACCGTCCAAAGGAAGGAACCCAAGTGGATTTGATGGAAGTACCTGCTTTTCAAATACTTTCTCAACAATTTCTTCGGAGTTTATAGCGAAAGCAACCGCTTTTCTAAATTGCACATCATCCATCGGCTTTTTGGTAGTGTTCAGGAAGAGGAAAGCCGTATTGTCAGATAACATGTAAGGTACATCTTCAAACCAGGTATGAATCCCGTAAAATTTCTTAATTGTAGGAACACCAGGCAGGAAGAAGTTGCTTATGTCCAGTTCACCTTTGATAATCATTCCCAAAGCAACGTTGTTGCTAAGTGCCCTCAAATAAACAATTCTTTTGGGAGTAGGTTCAATCCCCAGCAATTCAGTTGCCCACCAGGTAGCATTTTTCAAATAAACCATTCTATCCTGGTCATAGGTTTCTGCAAGGTATGCTCCTGTTCCTATCGGGTTTTCGTTTGCACCTGTTAAGATTGCCTCCTTTGTCCTGTCTTTCCAGAGATGCTCAGGAATGATTGGCAGCTGGTAAAGGTTTGTGGTCCACTCGTGATAAAGGGGTTCGGTGAAGTGGAATAAAAGAGTGTAGTCATCAACCTTTTCAATGTTGTCCAGCCATTTCCAGATAGTGCTGTAATGAATTTCGGGAATTTGCTTTGCCAGTTCAAAGGTGAATTTCACATCATCGGCATTAAAGAAAGTACCATCAGTCCAGCGAATTCCTTTCCTGAGTTTTAACTCATAGGTGTTAAGATCTTTCCAGCCACCGCTTTCAGCAAGCCATGGTATCATTTCATCAGAGATGGGATCATACATATAAAGGGGTTCATAGATGAGTCCTATTGTGCCGGTAACAGCAGCCCATGGGGTTATAGGATTCCAGTTATTCGGTGGCGCCCAGAGTCCTCCACCTGCGTACAGAGTTTCACTCCTCTTGTAAGTTATACCGAGTAACATTGTGCCAAGTATTAGCAATAGCACGAGGATGGTTCCCTTTTTCATAAAAATCACCTCCTGTTGTTGATTCCCCTTCAGGGACATTTTAACGATACTATGAAAACATTTACAAACAATTTTCAGTTATTTTCGGTTATATAGGTTCAGAACAACTTAAGTGCCAATCGATGAATGTATCTATAATTTTCCACATATGAAGGATATAGAAAAACCAGAATAAAATTTTTCGTGAAAATTTCTGAAAATGATAATAAGCAAGGAGGTAATCCAACGTGCAGCAAGTAAACATGACCTTCAGCGATGAATTCAAAGGCGCAGGAAAAAACAAAAAAGGAGCAAAACTCAATATTGGTTCAGGGAGTTTTGCTCCTTATGACCTATTGCTTTTTGCTCTTGGATCCTGCCTGTATTCAACTTTTCTTGACATTTCAAACAAGATGAAAATTCACTGGAAATTCGTTGATCTGGATATTGTTGGTGAGAAGAGACAGGAAGTCCCAACCACTCTTAAATGGTGCAAGCTCTCTATAAAAGTTCATGAAGCTTCAAACGCTGAAAAAGCGCGAAAAGCCTTTGAACTTGCGACGAAATACTGCTCCATTTATTACACTCTGTCAAAAGTCGCTAAAATTGAGTGGGAAATGGAGTTTTGCTGATAATATCAGATTTATCACTTTTCTTCCTTCAAGCTAAAACCTTCCATAATGGTCTTCTGGAAAAGCAAAAGAACCAGAAGTGGCGGAAGCATGGCTATGATCGTTCCCGCCATTATGGTGTTCCAATCTGCTGCCTGAGCTTCACTTGCAAGCAGCATCTTGATACCTATCTGGACTACTCTCATATTATTGGAATTTGTGATAATCATAGGCCATAAATATACATTCCACATATAGGTGAATTCTATGAGAAAGAGCGCTCCTATGTTCGTTTTTGAAAGTGGTACGAGAACGTTAAAAAGGAACCTAATTGGCCCTGCACCATCTATTCTCGCAGCATCCGAGAGCGAAGGTGGAACTGTCAGGAACAACTGCCTGAATAACAGGGTTCCCGTTGCACTGGCAAAAAACGGAATTGTGAGGGCGTAATAAGTATTGACCCAGCCAAAGGATCTCATCAAATCATATGTGGGGACAATACGAATGGGTAATGGCAGCATGTGGGTTATAAGAATAATGGTGAAAAAGAAGAACTTTCCCCTGAATTCGCCAAAGTACGTGAAGGCAAAAGCTGCCAATATGGAGAGCGTGATTTTGGCGAATGCAACTGCCACAGAAATAAAGGAACTGTTGAAAATAAGCCTGCCCATGTTTACAGTTGTCCAGGCTGTTTTATAATTTTCCCACATGTGGGTGCTGGGCAAAAATCTTGGAGGAAAGCTGTACGCTTCCTTGGAATTGAAGGTGCTCATTGTAAAAGCGTAATAAACCGGAAAAATAATGACCACAAGCATAATCGAAAGAAAGATATATGATAAAACGATTTTACTCTTTTTTTGCTTCACAGCTCACACCACCTATCCATAGAAGACTCTTCGCTCAGCATATTTGAATTGGAGCGCTGTGAGAATTGCTACAAACACAAAAAGCACCACAGATTGCGCTGAAGCAAAACCGGTATCTAAATTTATGAACCCATCCCGGTATAGTTTATATACCAATACCTCTGTCGCATTTCCGGGACCGCCCTTAGTCATGATATCAATCAATCCAAATACCTGGAAAAAAGCGTAAAGCATATTCATTATAAGAAGAAAAAAGGTTGTTGGTGAAAGAAGCGGCAGGGTAATCTTAAAGAACTTTCTTGCACTCGAAGCCCCGTCAATAGAAGCAGCTTCTAAAAGCTCTTCCGGGATGGTTTGCAATCCTGCTAGAAAGAAGATTATATTGTAGCCAAGCATTTTCCACGAAGCTGCAATGATTACGATCACCAGAGCGAGATTTCCATTCATCATCCAGTTCAGCTTTACACCAAATAGAGAATTGATTATATAGACTATTGGCCCACTGGAAGGATCAAACATCAACGCCCAGATTGTACCGGCAACTGCTGGCGAAATAGCATATGTCCAGATAAAAAGGGTCCGATAATAATTCAATCCTTTTAGTCTCTGATTGAGAACGACTGAAATCAACAAGCCAATTGTAAGTCCCAATACGACAACAGCAGCAGCAAAAATAAGAGTAATAAGCAAGCTATGAATATAATCTGCTGACTTGAAGAGCTTGGTGAAATTGTATAGTTTCACGAAAAACAACCTGTCGCCAAAAGGGGAAACCCTGAAAAAGCTCATGTACAGAGACTGTATTGTGGGAATTATAAGAAAAATTATCACCACGACAATAGACGGCAAAACCAGTATATAAGGGAGAATTTTATTAGGAAACCTTCTTTGCATTTTACCACCTCTTGGTCAAGACTAAAACCGGGGGAGTTCTCCCCCGGTGAATATTCAATTACTTCCCATAAATCATCGTGTATTCCCAGAGAATTGTGTTGGCTTTCTCCGCAGCGTTATCAAGAATTTTCTTTGCTTCTTTCCAGTAATTCGTTCCATTGTATTGAAGGGCTTCCTCGATTGCGGAGTCAACAACATCTCTTATGGCAACAAAATTCCCGAGCCTTACTCCCTGGGCTTCTGGAACCCTTGTGCCAGAGAGAATCTGAAGGAATGCAGTCAAATGATTTGGATGCTGTGCAAACCAACCTTCATCAAGAAGGGCTTTAACAGCGCTATTTGTTGCCGGGAAGTAGCCTGTGGATTTGTGCCATTGCATTGTCACTTCCGTTTTCATAACGTATTGCAGGAATTCCCAGATAGCCTCGTATTCTTCCTTAGAATGCCCTTTCATGACCCAAAGCGTTGCGCCACCGATAACTGAATTTCCTCTCGGATAACCTTCTATCCTCGGCAGGAAAGTTGTTCCGACATTGAAATTGGCTTTAGATTCAATCGAGCCCACGGATGACGTAGATTGGATAAGCATAGCTACCTGACCTGATAGGAAAGCCTGGTTAGCACTGTATTCCCTTCCACCGTAAACCAGCACTTTGTCCTGCGCCCATTTCATCCATTCTGCCATGACATCGACACCGAAGTCTTTGTTGAAGTAAACCTCGGTAGCCTTGGCCGCTCTACCGTTTTCGTTATTTGCATAGAACTGAGCATGATAGGCATGCATCTGTTCAAAAACCCATGCAGGCCATCCGAAGGAAATTCCTCCAGGTGCCGCTCCTGACTCAACAATCTTCTTTCCATATTCATAAAGCTCGTTGAAGGTGGTCGGAGGTTTGTTGGGATCCAATCCAGCGGCTTCAAAGATGTCTTTGTTGTAATAGAGTATGGCAGTCGACGAATTGAAAGGCATAGAATAGAGTTTCCCATTAACTGAGTAATACTCGAGAATAGGTCCTATGACATCTCCCCAGTCAAAATCTGGGCCTGCCAGTTCGTATACAGGCACTATTGCCCCGCTGTCAAGCATGGTTTGCAATCCGACTTCGTAAACTTGAACAATATGCGGCTGATCCCCTGCCCTATACGCTGCGATAGCTTTCGTGAGCGTTTCAGCATAAGAACCTGTGAACTGCGCCACAACCTCGATGTCAGGGTGAGTTGCATTAAATCCATTAACAATCGCTTCCACAGCAGGCAACCTGCTTCCACTCATTGCATGCCACATAGTGATAGTAACTTTTGAGAGAGCTACTGTCACCAGCAGAATGATAAAGAGAAAAACAAGAACCTTCTTCATACATAACCCCTCCTTTAAAGTGTTTTACTGATCTAACCCGGATCAAGGTGACAAAATTCATAAAAACTCTGCTTTTGAAAGCATTAAAGATTATAGCAGACATCACCTTCTATTAACAAAATTTGGCATGGTATTCTTGATATACGAAATACATGAAGAAGGGGATGGTTTTTATGTTTGAATATCAAAAAAATGAAGACATAGGAACTTTTTCGGAAATTGCAAATTTCTCTTTTGCTGTTAAACATTCGCGCCATGAGCTCTTAAGAAAATATATTGCTGAAGCCTTGAGCAGTGGTGCAGAACTCTACACAGTTAAAGAATGCTCTCTCATTGTTGCAGGTTATGTACTCTATCCCTTCAATATGAGGTTGAGAAATTCTGTGGTTAAAATGGGTGGCATAGGCCTTGTATGCTCGAGACCTGATTTCAGGGGAAAAGGTGCAATCAGGTTCATGCTGCAAAACGCTGTCAAAACAATGAGAGAAAAAGACATGCTGGTTTCCGTCTTATATCCCTTCAATGTTGGGTTTTACAGAAAATACGGCTGGGAACTCTTTTTCAAAACAAAAAAGTTAGTTCTCTCACCCAATGTGATTGACGCTGAAAAGTCCTCATCAGTAAGTTATAATTTCATGACTTTCCCGGACAGCGAGTTAAAAAGCTTCTACAACCATATAGCGCAAACTCAATACAATTTGGCAATCAGAAATGATCATCAATGGCGAAGGCATTTGAAGCTCTTTTTCAATGATGAGGCGTCAACAGGGGTTGTGAAGTTCAGCAGAAATGGAAGGGTAACCGGTATGCTCACTCAATACCTTAATAGAAGCGAGAAAGGCTTTGACTCCTTACTTACAGTCAAAGATTTCTACTACTCTGACCAGGAAACAAAGCTCACAATGCTATACTACCTGAAATCTCTCTCTCATCAGGTAAAGGAAATTACCTTCTATGCCCCTGAAGACTTCGAGCTGTGGCCCTATCTTACAGACAGACCAATAGAAGAGAAACTGGAAACTTCAGGAATGATAAGAATATTAGATCTTAAAAGTTTAAGTGGGCTTAATGTGGATTTTCAATTGCCAGCCGTGAAAGTCAAAGTGATAGATAACCTGATTGAGGAAAACAATGGAATATTCGAATTTTATACTGAAGGCGGGAAATTGAAAATCCGAAAAACAACAGATGAACCGGAGCTTGAATGCGATATTTCCACAGTATCTTTTGTTCTGAGCGGTTTTTCAAGTCTTTCAGAATCAATCCGCATTGGAAAGGCAAAAGAGTTAAAAAAAGTCACACAGGTTGAAATACCCAAAGATGTTACTTTTCATCCTGAATTATTCTGATTTTGTATTTAGGATTAATTTTGGCATAATTGAATTCCCAAAAAGGGTGAAAACTTACTTGGGGGTGTTCAAAGTGCGAAAGATTTTACTGGTGTTGCTCCTTCTTTTTAGCGTGGCGCTTTTTGCCGGCTATGTAAAAAACGTAATTTATTTATTGGTGACGGCATGGGACTGAACCACCTAATTCTGACGAGTTATCTTGAAGGACGAGAACTTAACATAATGAAAGCGCCTAATCTTGCTATGAGCTTAACATTCAGTGCTAACAGCAACGTAACTGATTCTGCTGCTGCCGGAACAGCTCTCGCAGCTGGCTTCAAGACCAATAACGGTATGATTGGTGTTCTTCCAGATGGCACACCTATTCCAAGCATTGCCGATTTTGCAGCTCAAAATGGTGTTAAGACGGGTATTATTGCAACTTCACGTATAACCCACGCAACTCCTGCTGCCTTTTACGGTCATGTGAATTCCAGAAGCGATGAAAATACGCTCGCCGAGCAATTAGTGAACAGCCAGATCACTGTTGCCTTTGGTGGAGGTTGGAGACATTTCGTACCGACTGGCGGTAAGAGAAAGGATGGAAAAGACCTTATAGCGGTTGCAAAAGAAAATGGTTTCGACTATATCACCACCAAAACTGAAATGTTAAATTATGATGGAAACCGTGTTTTAGGACTCTTCGCTTACAGCCATCTCAAAGCTGCTTCTGAAAGAACAGGAGAAGAGCCTATGCTTCCTGAAATGGTTTCCAAAGCTCTTGAGATCCTATCGAAAGATAACGAACCCTTTTTTTCCTCATGGTTGAAGGCTCACAAATCGACTGGGAAGCTCATGGTAACGATGTCTTTGGTGTTTGGAAAGAAGTTGTTGAATTTGACAACGCAGTAAAAGTTGCCCTCGATTTCGCCGAAACTCACCCTGATACTCTTATAGTCGTTACCGCTGACCATGAGACAGGAGGTCTTGGCCTTTCTACAGGTGGTTACACAATGAACCTCGAAAAAATCAGGAATGATTACACCAAAACCGCCGATTGGGTTGTTTCCAACTTCAAAACCGAAGAGGAACTAAAAGAAGCTGTGAAAGCATACTTCAATGTAGACCTCACAGAAGAAGACTTCGAGTATTACCGAGCAGAAAAGGCGAAATCTTACTATGGCGCATCAAATTCCATTGGAAGAATACTCAGCAATAAGGCAGATATAGGCTGGACCACTTTTGATCATACAGGCGCGCCGGTTCCGATATTTGCTTTTGGGCCTGGTGCAGAATTCTTCGAAGGAATAATGGACAACACTCAAATTCCAAGGTTAATAGGATTCCTTGCAGGTTATGAACTCGTAAGCCCTGTAAGCACTGTGCCATCAATAGGCGAGCACTAAACAATATAAGCCCCGGTTTTACCGGGGCTTTTTTGTAATGATTAATTCCTCCTGTAATTAACCGCTACAATACCTGTTACCGCAAGCCCAAGAGCGATTAAAATGCTTGCCGTGAAAGATTCTCCGGGTATGAAAAGCGCTGAAAACACCGCCCCTGATAGCGGGATTATAAATCTATAAATGGTAACCTCCCCTGCTTTGTTGTATTTCAGCACGGTATACCATAATGAAAAAGCAGCCGCTGATAAGAAGGAAGAATACAGAAGCAAGAAGAAAGCCAGTGGTGTAAAGCGCAGGCCCTTTTCCATTCCGGGAAGTCCGATCCCAATCAAAAATATTGAACCCATTAGCATTTGCCATCCAGATACAGCAAAAGGATCAAATTTTTTGGAAAGTTCCTTGGCGAGAATCGTACCCACAGCTCCTACAAGGGTGGAAAGTATTAACAATCCTTCACCGGAAAAAGTGATATCCAAGCTCAGGCCTTTTCCAATATTCGCAAGAAAGATACCCGAAAACCCGGCTGAAAGCCCTATGATTTTTCTCATATTTATCTTATCGTTTTTGTATACAAAATGGGCGAGTAATACAACGAAAAAGTTCCCACTTGCAATAATGATCGATGATTTCACTCCTGACGTGTTTGAAAGACCGTTATAAAAGAGAGTGTATTGCAAAGATGTTTGGAGAAGACCGAGTAAAAAAAGCCCAAAAAGACCTTTTAATCGTAGCCCGACTTTCCTCATTCTTGAACTAAAGATAAAAAGCATCAAACCAGCTATAAGAAAGCGCATTCCTGCAAAAACGAGTTTTTCTGAAATATCTCCTGAAGATATGTTTAGCTCTGAAAAGCTGATTTTCAAAACAGGAAAAGCGCTTCCCCAAAGAACCGATGCCAGTATTGCCATTATTGCAGCTGATAAGGGACTTTTCGGATTGATCTTCATTTTTACCTCCATAGTTTGACAAGCTATCAGAAAGTAAGTATATTTAAAACCATTTTACTCCATTTTAATGCATCTGACCATTTGTTTTCCTGAAGGAAATTATATCCGGAACATCGAATGATAAAGTTAATATTGAGACTTTATCTCAATAAGGAGAAGGAGGAGGATATGATGGTCGCTGCACTTATGATTACGTTCAGAGAGGCGCTTGAAGCTGCACTTATAATAGGCATCATGCTTGTATTGGTTAAGAGGTTCAGGAATGTATAAAGTCAATAGGTTTTTGACCCGGGAGGGCCATAAAGAAATGACCCGCTACCCACCTCAGGTATTCAAAACATCTCTTCTTCGGTAACTTCTTCCAGACATATTGAGAATCAAAGCGTTGTGCGTAATTCTGTCTAACAATGCCATGGTAAGGGCTTTGTCATGGAAAATCTTTATCCATTCTGAGAACACGAGATTCGTTGTAATTAACGTGCTCTTTGTTTCGTATCTCATTGCCAGATAT
>NZ_JFHK01000008.1 GCF_001636545.1 Kosmotoga arenicorallina S304
ATCGCAACTGACTCTCGCCCTCTTCAGACTCGGTTTCCCTTCGGCTTCGCCTCCCCCGGCTTAACCTCGCCAGCTACGATAACTCGCAGGCTCATTAATCAAAAGGCACGCGGTCACCCTCTCGGGCTCCCACTTCTTGTAGGCACACGGTTTCAGGTACTCTTTCACTCCCCTCCCGGGGTGCTTTTCACCTTTCCCTCACGGTACTGTTCCTCTATCGGTCAGCAGGGAGTCTTTAGCCTTGGAGGGTGGTCCCCCCTGATTCACGCGGGATTCCTCGTGCCCCGCGCTACTCGGGATCACTGCCCAGTGCCCTTCACGCCTTTCGCCTACGGGGCTTTCACCCTCTCCGGCAGGCCTTCCCAGACCTTTCAGCTAGACGCTACGGTACACCGGCGTATCTGTGGCTACGCCCAGCTGTGTCCCTCTACCCCGTACCAGCAACGCCCACAGACTTCTACACTGGCACGGTTTAGGCTCCTCCCCTTTCGCTCGCCACTACTCAGGGAATCTCTTTTGATTTCTCTTCCTCCGGTTACTGAGATGTTTCACTTCACCGGGTTCGCCTCGCACTTAGCGATGACTGGTATCTCTACCAGCCGGGTTCCCCCATTCGGGTATCCGCGGTTCAACGGTCGCTTGCACCTACCCGCGGCTTTTCGCAGCTTGCCACGCCCTTCTTCGCCTCCTGCTGCCCAGGCATCCCCCGTGTGCCCTTTGCACCTTTACCTTCTCCTATGCACTTTTCAATGACCTGAGGTATCGCTCAAAAATGGATAGCGGTCCGTCGTACTCCTTAGAAAGGAGGTGATCCAGCCCCACCTTCCGGTAGGGCTACCTTGTTACGACTTAGCCCCCCTCGCCAGTCCCACCTTAAACAGGGTCCCCCCTTTCGGTTAGGATCCCCGTCTTCAGGTGTTACCAACTCGGGTGGCTTGACGGGCGGTGTGTACAAGGCCCGGGAACGTATTCACCGCGGCATGGCTGATCCGCGATTACTAGCGATTCCGGCTTCATGCAGGCGGGTTGCAGCCTGCAATCCGAACTGAGAGATGGTTTCGGGTTCAGCTCAGCCTCGCGACCTCGCTTCCCTCTGTCCATCCCATTGTAGCGCGTGTGTCGCCCAGAACATAAGGGGCACGACACCTGACGTCATCCCCCCCTTCCTCCGCCTCGTCGGCGGCGGTCCTCTTAGAGTGCCCGGCCTAACCGCTGGCAACTAAGAGCAGGGGTTGCGCTCGTTGCGGGACTTAACCCAACACCTCACGGCACGAGCTGACGACGGCCGTGCACCACCTGTGCTGGCTCCTCTCAGAGAGAGGTCGTTCCCCTTTCGGTTCACTACCACCAGCATGTCAAGCCCTGGTAAGGTCCTTCGCTTAGCTTCGAATTAAACCACACGCTCCACCGCTTGTGCGGGCCCCCGTCAATTCCTTTGAGTTTCACCCTTGCGGGCGTACTCCCCAGGCGGCTCACTTATCGCGTTAGCTTCAGCACGGAGTCCTCTACGAACCCCACACCTAGTGAGCATCGTTTAGGGCTAGGACTACCGGGGTATCTAATCCCGTTCGCTCCCCTAGCTTTCGAGCCTCAGCGTCAGGTCCGGCCCAGGAGACCGTCTTCACCACCGGCGTCCCAGCTGATATCTAAGGATTTTACCCCTACACCAGCTGTTCCGTCTCCCTCTACCGTCCTCAAGCCTGCCAGTTTCGACCGCAGGACCGGAGTTGAGCTCCGGTTTTTCACAGCCGACTTAACAGGCCGCCTACGCTCCCTTTACGCCCAGTGATTCCGGGCAACGCTCGCCCCCTACGTATTACCGCGGCTGCTGGCACGTAGTTAGCCGGGGCTTTCTAGTAAGGTACCGTCCCCCTCCACAGCTTTCCACTCTGTGAAGTATTCGTCCCTTACCACAGCGGTTTACGACCCGAAGGCCTTCTTCCCGCACGCGGCGTCGCTGGTTCAGGCTTTCGCCCATTGACCAAAATTCCGCACTGCTGCCTCCCGTAGGAGTAGGACCCGTGTCTCAGTGTCCTTGTGGCCGGCCACGCTCTCACGCCGGCTATCCGTCGTCGCCTTGGTGAGCCTTTACCTCACCAACTAGCTGATGGTCCGCGGGCCGCTCCCGTGACGACGCTTTTGCGCCTTTCCCCTCTCGGGCTTATGCGGTATTAGCTACCCTTTCGAGTAGTTATCCCCCATCACAGGATACGTTCCCACGTGTTACTCACCCGTTCGCCACTCCTATCACCCCCCGAAGGGGGCTTCGGCGTTCGACTTGCATGTGTCAAGCACGCCGCCAGCGTTCGCCCTGAGCCAGGATCAAACCCTCCATCCATGGCTCTTCTCTCACTATCTATTGACTGGGACCGCTATCCATTTTTCAATGACCCTCTTCTTCCCTTTGCCAGCTCACTTCGCGCCGGCAGTTCCTATATTACCATCACTCCCTCTCACTGTCAAGTTACGAATTCCTTTCTACTCCCTTGGCAATCTGTGAATTCATTTGCACCATGTCAAACAAACGAATGAATAAGGACTTTTTATTTGGAAAATGAAACCTGTAGTATCCTGATGAATTTAACCTTATTAGTTATAACTTCGATTACTGCTAAAAAGCGAGCTTCAACTTAATTGAAAAGCTGCCTTGTTTGCTTTCCACGCTCATAGAGGCGATAAATGGCAAAGGCAATAAGCGCATTCAGTGCGTAGAAAAATGTGCTAATAAGAAACAGCCTGGAATAGCCTATAATCGAAGCTCCTACAATCTGACCGAAAAACATTGCTGCAATTGCTCTCAATGAATTATTCAATAACCCGTTGACCCCGGATATTGTAGAGAGTTTCTCCCGTGGTAATCTGGAGAAAACCACAGAGTTCATTATGGGAACTGTTATATTCATGAAGACAAACCTGAAGGCATAAAGACCCGTAAAAGCAAAAGGCTCTCTAACATAAGCGAGAGAAAAAATCAATGGCACAACCAGCAACTGCATTAAAAAAGCAAATTTCAAAGGCCCAAACTTTTTGCCTAATTTGTGTGAGAAAATCGCGCCAGCGGCCGTACCAATCTGCGCAATAGAAAGTGATATACCAATCATTGTTGCGGAAAGCCCGAAAAGGTCTTTGAAAATCAAATTTCCAAAGTGGATGAATAGCCCTGCACCAAATCCAACAGTTGCATTGGCTCCAAAGTAAAGCAGAAGTATTTTCCATTGAGATTTGTCCAATCCGTTGAAATTGAATATTTCTTTGATAGAGCTCTTGAAGTCGATAAATTTGATAAAGGACACCGGGACTATCGAAAGCAGATATAGCACCATTGAAATTACAATTGTTCCTTTTAAGCCAATCAAATCGCCAAAAAGCCCACCAAGAAAATTTCCAAAAACCCCTGCTCCCATTGAGATCCCAAAATTCGCACCGAAAATTTTTGCTCTGTTTCCATGATCCGTTGTCATTGTTAAGGCAGCCGTGATTACAGTGAAGCCAATTGAAAAGAACCCTCCTCTGAAAAAAGAGAGCGTAAGCAACGCTGTTTTGGGAATTTGAAGTATCATAAGAATACCAGTTACAGGCACAAGAAATGAAGCCAGCGCAATAATCTTCTTCTTTCCTGTTCTATCTGCGAGTATCCCGATTGCAAGCCCAAGCAGCGCCGAACCCCATAAAGAAGCGGAGGTAACTGATCCGATAAAATCATTGGAGAACCCCTGTTCCCTGAGAAAGAGGTTGAACACCACCCGGAACATAGAGCCACCAACGCCCGTTACAGCTGTATATAAGACTAGTAAATGTGCAGCTTTCATAAAGCACCCCGATAGTTAGATATGCTAACCATATTTTAGCATCAAAAAACCGGGGAAGCATCCCCGGTTTATGATTCTTTTGATTAATAGCGTTTAGGTTTCAAAATTTCTTCAAGGCGGTTGAAATGTTTTTTCACCGTAGAACCAAGCTCCGAAACCACACATTTATACAATATGTCAAGCACCAGAAGCTCGCCTATTCTGCTCAGAGTGAATTCACTCTTTGAGGGTTCTTTCGTGGCAGTATAAAGCACTATATCTGCTGTTTCCACGATAGGCGAATTCATTCCAGAGGTGATAACAATTGTCGAAGCGCCAGCTTCTTTTGCAATTTGAAGAGATTTTATCGTGTCTCTAATGGTACCTGTATGCGATATTCCAACCACAAGGTCTTTTTCACCCAGCCCGGAGGCCACCATAACCTGAGTATGAGGATCAATATAACACTCAGTTGGTATACCCAGAAGGGCAAAATTCAAGCTGGCACTCTCTGCAACTACCGCTGAGCGGCCTACTCCAAAAAAGAGAACCCTTCTTGCGTTGGTGATCATCTTTACTGTCTTCTTGAGCTCATCGAGATTGAGTATTTGAAGGGTTTCCTCAGCAATATGGATGTTGTCTTGAAGAATGCTTTTCACAAACCCTTCAAAGTCATTTGAAACTTCCTCGTAAATGCTTTCCTGAGGAACGCTAAGTTCACGCGCAAGAGCTATTTTGAAACTTTGATACCCGCTAAACCCGAGCTTTTTCACAAGCCGGTATACAGTTGCCTCACTGGAACCTGAAAAATGTGCCAGTTCTGTTATCGTGTAATGAATTACATCATCCGCACGGGTGATAATATAGTTGGCTACTTTCTTTTCAGAAGTGCCCAATGAATCGTAAAGCCCTTTAAGCTTTGGAATTATCAATACTTACCACTCCCTTATAAACTCACCCTTCCTGCTGAGGAACAACTCCATCATATCTTTTATCTTCTCTTCGGCTTCATTGGTGGAAAGATCAAGGGTTTTTTCGACAAAATCTGCAACTCTTCCAAAATATGCTGGTATTAATATTGAAATTATCGATTCCCTCAGCTCTCTCTTTCTAAACAGACCCGCGAGTTTGTATATGAGCGTTACCCAATTTTCTTCATTTAGCTTGCCGTTATCCTTTATTCTTTCATATATATTATAAACATCATCAGGTAGTATCTCCTTCGCAAGATCAAGGTTATCTTCAATCCCTGATTTTGTCTTTGCTACAAGATTTTTAAGGTCGACCTCAAGGGGTTCAGGCATGACTTCGGGTATATCACCGTAAATATCTGTTTTTTCAATCGTTGTGGTTTTCATCCAGCTTTCGCTGTATTCTTCAACCAATGAAAAAAGTGTGCCTACAACCTGGCTGAACATTGGTCCTAAATGCTTACCCGGGTCTTTCACATCGTGAATTTTTGCTCCAAGAGCGGCTTGCATCGGTTTATGCTGTGATTCATTTATGGCGGTTGTAGTCATCCATATGTCTATACCAAACTTCGCAACATCGCTTTCCCAGACTTCTTTTGGCTTACTCATGTATATATCTACCATTTCCAATCCGACGCCAAAGTCACCGCCAATAGGCTGGCGAATTTCAATACCGTATAGGGCTGATGTTAGCGGATAGCATATGTTATTTGTTATCGTGCCATCATATTTGTGCCTAACATAATATGGGGTGATGTAGGAAGTTTTCCCCTGAATTATCGGCTTTCCCAGCCTTTCAAGCCACCAGGGCTGGACGCTCCTGAGATCGGAATCCAGGAATATGGTAACCGGGGCTCTCAAAGCGGCAGAGATTTCCATCACAGACCTCATTGCACTTCCCTTTCCAGGTATACCGATATATTGAAAAGCGATCTTTGGTATGCTGCCCGTGTCAGTTTCCATAAAGGCTTCCATGGTTTTATCGCTTGAACCTCCGTCAGAATTGATAATCAAGCCTTTTCCACCAAAGAATTCCTCTATGCCTTTTGCCGCAACTTTAGCAACGTGTCCAATTGTCTCGGCATTGTTATAGCTGGGTATCCCTACTACAACAGTAATATCTTTAAAAGCGCTTAGTTTACTTTGTGTTTCTTTGGGTACAGCAAACATATTATCTCCTCCTACATGTATCCAAGGTTTTGGTTATATGTATTTCTATCTACCTATTCCTTAACTCCTCCAACGGTGAGTCCGCCTGTGAGGTATTTTTCCATTATCGTAAACATTATTATCACTGGAAGTGCTGTCATGACAGACGCCGCCATCATTTTACCCCAAATAGCATGTGCTGAATTGAACAACTCGTTGAGCCCTATGGGAAGAGTATAGTATTCGGGATAAGGACGGGCGAATATCGATACAAAAAGGAACTCGTTCCAGCCTATCATGAAGGCGTATATATAGACTGTAATAATAGCCGGAAGCGATAGGGGAACTACTACTTTAAAGATTGTTTGAAGCCTGCTACATCCATCTATTATCGCAGCTTCTTCAATTGAATAGGGTATCGTTCTAAAATAATTACCGAGCATATATAGAGAAACAGGCAAGGTCTGTACAACATATATTATTATAAGGGCTATATACGCTCTTGTTCCCGAACCGAAGAGCCCCAATTTGACGAATATCTGATAAAGGGGAACGGCAAGTATTGTACCGCCAAAAAGGTACACGACCAGAACGCTTCTCTGAACCACGCCTCTACCTTTATATTCAAGCCTGCTGAAAGAATAGGCACCAAAAATAGCTATGATAAGGCTTATAAGTGCCGAGATTCCGGCCAGAAAGAGGCTATTTTTGAAAAACCTCAGGAAGGGGAAGGTTTCTTTTTTCCTTTGCGCTGTTATCTCCGCAAGAAAGGCTTCCTGCTGTTCAGGGGGCAAATCTTTTATTAGTTCCATCATTTGCTGTTCTTCCTGCGATAGCTCTTCTCTTATGGATTTTACCAGGCCGAGCAGTTCGCCATATTGCCTGAGCGTTGGCCGTTCAGGGATGATACCTTTCTCGAAAGCATCAGTGTCATAGCGAAAAGAAATGGATAACATCCATGCAAAAGGATAAGCCACAAAAACAACAAGCATCAACACTAATATGTAAAAGCCAATTTTCTTGGCAATATTTTTCTTTCTCACCATTTCAACACCTTCTTCACATAGAAGCCTATAAGAGCCATCATACCCACAAAGAGGATGGTAGCAATAGCTGCTGCGACTCCTTGCTCGGGAACACCAAGAAACGCCTTTTCATAAATATATAATGGCAAAGTTCCCGCGAATTTTGACATTAAGTAAACCTCGTCAAACTTGTAAAAATTCCAGATGCCTCTTAACAATGCGACAGAACCAATTACGAAGTACAATTCTGGCAAGGTAATGCTCCTGAATTTCTGCCAGGCATTCGCGCCGTCGATCTCTGCTGCTTCATAAAGAGTTTTCGAAATAGATTGAAGCCTTGAAAGGATCATCAAATATACGAAAGGAAAATTTCGCCAGATGTTGAAGATAGTAACAACCCAAAAAGCATTGTTTGGGTTGTTTATCAAATCAACGCCAGGATCCACTATACCTATCGTTGAAAGTAATCTTATCAAAGGACCATCGATTGGAAGAAAAACATATCGCCAGGCAAAGACAATGGCTATTAAAGGGGTTATATAAGGAAGCAACAACATCGCCCTGACAAGGGTTCGACCTATAAACTTCCTGTTCATCATTAAAGCTACAACAAGTCCAACAAGGATACTCCCAACTACTGTCAGCAAAGTAAAGGCAAGGGTTTTGCTAAAAGATATCCAGAAATCCGAGTCAGTTAATACATCCACATAATTTTGAAAGCCAACAAAAACATTTGGCTTTCCAGGGCTAATCGAAACATCATAGAAGCTGAGATAGATATTGTAAATCACCGGATAGATAATCAAGGCTGCGATTATTAAGATTGTGGGTATTATCAATTTCCAGCCGAGATTTCTTTCTTTGATTTTAAGTGTGCTTACCTTGACCGATTGCGTCATCAGACACCTCCAAAAAACCGGCGGCAGAAAGCCGCCGGAGGTTGATCAAGAAAAATTATTTGCCAAGGAGTTTTTCGGTTTCTGCCTGAGCCCAAGCTGCTGTTTTTTCTGGTGTCCAGTCATTTGCAAACATGAGATTAATTGCTTTTCCGATGATGAAAGCACCAGAAATTTTGCTCATTTCAGTAAGAACATGCCCTTCATAGAAGTCAAATCTTTCGACATTTTCGAGAGCGGCAATTATCTCCTGAATCTTTTCGCTTCCATATCTTTCAAGGACAGGATTTTCAAGGAATTTTGGATCAGCGGCGATGGATTTTCTTGTTGGATTCATTCCGCCAGGAGCCATGTGGAGCCAGTAAATGTAATTACTTCCGGTCATCAAGAACTCAATGAATTTCTTGGCTTCGATTCTGTTTTTGGTTTCGGTTGTGATTCCAAGGGCTACAACCTGTCCATAAGAAGTAGGTCTTGTGTTTGTCATGTAGTTGGCAAATCCTGTGTTTTCAACAAGTTTAGGATCGTACTTGTCTATTCTTCCTCTCTGAACTTCTTCAACAGCAATATCATCCATAATATAGGTGGAATAGAAAATCATCGGAGCTTCCCCTGAAAGGTATCCTTTTAAAGCATCAAGAACAGTTGTGAAGCCGGGTTTGGAGTATTTTCCAAGCTCCTTGTAGAATGCAAAGGCTTCTATCATTTCAGGGGTATTGAACATAATGTTGCCATTGAGGTCAATCGGCCTTGCACCGTTTGCAAGTGCAACTTCTGTGAAGACCTGTTCGGCGTAAGCATCATCTTTCTTGGGAAGAATAATACCGTATACACCGTTATCTGGATCGTGCAATTCCTTTGCTGCTTTCAGAATGCTGTCCCAGGTAAGAGGTGCTTCAAGTCCTTTGGCTTCGAGCATATCTTTTCTATACCAGATACCCTGCACCCACGCATGGAAAGGTACAGCAAAAAAGCCGCCTTTCCCGTTAGAAAGCAATCTTGATGCACCGGTATAGATGTCGCCAAATTCGTTGATTATATCCGTGGCAAGTTTTTCCTCAAGGAGACCCTCACTGCCAAGAAGGAGCATTGGCTCAATTCCGCCTTCGATAACATCTGGAAGGGTTCCAGAGGCTTTCGCGATGGGAATCTGCCTAAGAAGATCATTTTCTTCCACAGGAACTACTTCAACTTCGACACCATATCTTACCTTAAATAATGTAGCAAGTGTCCTGATCCTCTGAAGTCTGTTGCTCTCAGTCTCTGTCGTCCAGAATGTAATTTTGGCTGTAAAGGCTATGCTGGCGACAAGAAGAAGCATAAGAGCTACTACAAGCAGTTTTTTCATATAATCTACCTCCCCTTTGAAGGCCTTTAGGCCCAAGATAAGAAGAATATTTTCACCATATTATAAAATATGAAGATTATTTTCACCATTCCTTTTGTACACGATTATTTCCAACCAATTTGCAAGAAGAGGGGTTATTCTAAAAAATCTCAGGTATCCTTCCAATTTTGAGGCATTTTGCTACAAAATTGATTTTTTTGAATTTGAATGGATAATTTTTAATTTCAAATAAAAATTATTAAACTTATCCTTGACATTTATGAACATAAGAGAGTATAATGAAAATACAAGGTCTTAAGGAGGTGTTTATATGAAGGAGAAGAGAATTACCAACTGCCCCGTTTGTGGCGAGAAACTCGTTATAACAGAATATCACTGTGATAGCTGTGGAACTACTATTAAAGGCAGGTTTGAACTCGATGAAATAATGAAGCTTTCGCCTGATCAACTCTATTTTTTGAAAATTTTTATCAAGAACCGTGGCAATCTTTCAGAAGTTCAGAAGGAATTGAATATTTCATATCCCACTGCAAAAAACAGACTCGAGGATATAGTGCGCTCGATGGGTTTTGAAGTGTTAGAAGATGAGAAAGAGGAAACCGTAAATATTCTCGAAAAATTGGAGGCTGGGGAGTTAAATCCCGGAGAAGCCCTTGAAATGCTAAAAAGAATTAAAAAGAGAAAGTGAGGTGCTCTTAATGAATAGAGAAGAAATCTTGAAGATCCTGAGGTTGGTTTATGACCACAAGATCAATCCCGAAGACGGTTATAACCTCATAAAGGAAATTGTGGAGGAGGCTGAGCCCGAATACAGAACAAAGGGAAAGAAGCTGAGTATTCTCGTATTGGATAAATTCACCGGCGAGAAAAAAGCGAATATAGTAATTCCAGCGAATCTCGCTTCCTTTGCATCAAGATTTTTGAAAAACAAGAATATACGGGCAAATGGTGTTGATCTTGATATTGATCTTGACGAAATGGTAAAGGAAGTCATGAAAACATCCGATCCAATTGAAATTGACACTGAAGACGTAAAAGTTATTATCAGAATGATTAGCTGAGAGGGGGATAAGAAATGATTAAAGAGTTCACATATGACCTTTCAGAAATTAAGAGACTGAAAATCACAGCAGCTTCGTCTGACATCAAAGTAAAGTCGACTCTTGAAAAGCAGATGAAAGTGATAGTCGAAACCGACAAAAAGGACTATGAACCAGTTGTTGAAAAGCACGGGCCCTCATTTGAATTGAAGCTTTCTAAGAAAGGAGGGCAATGGGGCTTTCTGAATATTTTCAAAAGCGAAGATGCTGAAAGTGCCACAATATTCGTACCTGAAAGCATAGCTCGCTTAAATATCGGTAACGCTTCAGGAGATATGGATATTGCTGATTTCGATCTTGAATATTTGAAAGTTTCTTCCGCATCAGGCGATATAAGAATTGTTAACACGGCTTCCGACCAAATAGAAGTTAATGTTGTGAGCGGCGATATAATTCTCAGATCGTCCAACTTCAACGATGGTTCTTTCAAAAGCGTATCAGGAGATATAAGTGTTGGGATTTTGCCTGCAGACAAAAGGAATGTGAAAATCTCGACAGTTAGTGGTGACGCAATTTTTGCTTACAGCGATGTTCCATCGCTTGCTGTTTATTTCTCAAGCGTTAGCGGCGAAATGAATTCAGAATTTGCTATGAAAAGCGAAGGGAAATATTACCATACGGAAGATGAAAGTCCATCTGAAAAAATACATTGTTCAAGCGTTTCCGGCGATCTGGTGCTCAAAGTTTCCAGTTCGACAGAAACGATAAAAGAGCCTCTGAAACGTAAAGAGGAAGTCATTATAGACGATAAGAAATTAGATGAAGAAACAGAGAAAACTTTACGCCTTTTTGAAGAAGGGAAATTGACCGAAGAGTATACAAGGCAGATCCTGGAAATCATTGGTTACACGGCTGAGGAAATAGACAAATTGTTATCGCAGGAAAACACCAAAAATGCAGAAGAAAGTAAGGGTGGTGAGCAGGTGTGAAAATTGGCGCGATAATTGCTATCTTCATTGGAATAGTCATCATACTATCGGGAATCAGCTCAATTGCAATATCTTTCTGGTTTGTAGTTCAGTTGATATTTGCCGCACTATTTTTGAACAGCGGCGTGAAGGTTTTCAAGTACCCCAGTGGCGAACATCTTGGGAGCTTGATTTTTTCAGGCATATTGATAATAGACGCCTTTGGTATCTGGGGAGTAGATTGGGGCTTCTGGGAGCTTTTCCTGGCGATGATAGGTTCTTACCTTGTTGGCTGGGGACTCATGTCAATATTCGGAAATTCAAAATTCATGAGGAGAACCCCAAAAAGCTCCAGACAGAACCTATCGATATCAAGGCCTCTTGAAGCAGATGAATACAATGTGGACATCGATGCCAATTTGACAAAAGTCTTGCTTCTGGACACTCAGAGAGACAAAGGTATAGATGCGACGCTCAGTTTTGACAAAAAGAGTTTTTCAGGTAGCCTGAACTACAACAAAGAAAGAAACAGCGCTGTTTTGAAAGCAAAATGCAAAGCCAAAGCTGGCGTATCAAGCGTTTTGACAAAATCGAGGATAAACGTGGAATTGAACAGTTCCCCCGTTGTCAGGTTTAACGCTACCCTTGATGGCGTTGATGCTGTGCTTGATTTTTCTAATATAAAGCTGGACAATGCTTCGATAAGATCTAATATTTCACGCTTATCCGTTGTGCCCTCGAAATTAAGGGATTCAAGAATTGATATTGACTGTGAAATCACGTCCCTTAATCTCAGAGTTCCAAGGGAAGTCGGAGTTATTATAGTCCATCAGGGCGAGCTTAACTGGAGCAGCTTCGATGAGTTGGTTTACAGGGAAAATGGCTATGTCTCAAGAAATATTGAGACAGCAAAGAAAGTATGCCAGTTATTCATTAAATCAGAGATGTCAAAGCTTTCCATCGACTGGATATAATATTCCTTCACAAAAGAAAGAAAAATGTGCGAGGAGCCTTGAGCTCCTCGTTTTTCTGGTGTCTTCTTCCGTTGAAGGTATTGATTTTCTGAGTTAGAATCATATAGGGGTGGTGGAATGAAAGCACTGTTAATTGTCGATATCCAGAATGATTTTGTGAAACCCACAGGCACTCTATATTCCAATGGTGTAGAGGGCATAATACCGAACATTCTTTCATTGGTTGAAATGTTTAAAAAAGAAGGAGTTCCCATCATAACGACCATGGACTGGCATAAGGTGCACGATCCGGAGTTCGAAAAATGGCCGCCCCACTGCGTTGAAAAAACCGAGGGCGCTGCTCTTATAATGGAGTTGGACGATTCTCTGAAAAACTATGAAAAGCACTATACAATAAAAAAGCGAAAATACAGCGCATTTTTCGACACGAACTTCGAAGGGCTCTTGAAGAGCCTGAACATTGAAGAAATCCACGTTGTTGGAGTGGCCACAAATATCTGTGTCCTCTTTACGGTTGAAGAACTGTGTAACAGGGAGTACAAAGTTGTTGTTCATGAAAAGGGAACTGCTTCGTATGATGAAAAACTGCACAGATTCGCTTTGAGAGAAATGAAAGAAGTTCTGGGAGTTGAAATTTTATGAGAAAAAGGTTAGACCCAAGGGTTTTTAAGGTACCCATTGACAAGATAAGAACCGGTTATTACTCAGACAAATATTTCACACGCTATGTAACAGTTCTCAAGCGCGCCAACAAGTCAACCAGAGTATTGTATCAGTATTTCCCGAGAAGTGACGCAGTGGTTGTGGGAATTGATGAAGCCCTGGCAATTTTAAGGTTTGGAACAGGTTATTATAGTGATGAAGCCCGTGCGGATGAATTGTTCAACGAGATTTTGAAGATAGAGAGATCTATCCAGTTTGCAGCGTGGGAAATGGATAGAAAATCCCTTATGGATCTATCTGAAAAAAAGTGGGCATTGAAAATGCAGCTGAACAGCTTGTGGGTGGATAAATGGGAAGAAATAGAGGTTAAGGCCCTTTACGACGGCGATGAGGCCAGGAACATGGAGCCTGTGATGACTATTGAAGGCGACCCACGGTATTTTGGATATCTTGAAACGGTCTTACTGGGAGTGCTTGCACGCGCTTCATCAACCGCGACAGCTGTAAGAAAAGTGGTAAAGGCTTCCAAAGGCAAACCGATTTTATTTTTCAGCGCGCGCTTTGATCACTTCTGGACTCAAGCCATTGATGGTTATGCTGCTTTAAAAGCCGGAGCTTTCGGGGTTTCTACCGACGCCAACGCTGATTATTGGGGAGTTGAAAGCCTTGGAACGATTCCCCATGCACTGATCGCGGCATATAACGGCAGCACAGAAGACGCAGCTGTTGCCTTTGACGAGCATATAAAACCTTCTGTTAACCGAATTGTGCTTGTCGATTGGGATAATGATGTTATAAACACAACTTATAAAGTAATAGGAAAATTCTTTGAAAGGGCTACGGGCGAAAAATTCATTCTCGGGACAAGTGATCCATCAATAGTCATAGGCCCGGGAAAGGGAAAAATCTGGGGAGTAAGGTTCGATACTTCAGGGAGTCTGCGCGACCGCTCGGTGACCCCCAAAGACTCTTCATCTCTGGGAGTTTGCCCGGAACTCGTCTGGATTGCAAGAAAAGAATTCGACAAGCACGGGATGCAAGGATTGAAAATAGTCGTAAGCGGAGGCTTTGATGCCAATAAGATAGAGCTCTTTGAAAAACTTGAAGTACCAGCAGATGTCTACGGGGTAGGCTCAAAGCTATTGAAAGACAAAGTTGATTTTACCGCTGATATTGTCGAAGTAAATGGTAAACCCTGTGCTAAATATGGAAGGGCAAAGGGAGATTTTTCAAGATTGGAGATAGTGGAAAAGGATTATTGGGAATATGAATAAAGTGAGGTGTCTAAAATGGAAAAGAAAGGTACATGGGCAGTAAAAAAGGGTTTTGCGGAAATGTTCAAAAATGGCGTGATCATGGACGTGACGACTCCTGAGCAGGCGAAAATCGCCCAGGAAGCCGGTGCGGTTGCCGTTATGGCATTGGAGAGAGTCCCTGCTGACATAAGGAAAGAAGGCGGAGTGGCAAGGATGGCAGACATTCGCCTTATCAAGAGCATTATGGAAGCAGTATCAATTCCCGTAATGGCGAAAGTAAGAATAGGCCATATCGCTGAAGCGAGAATCCTTGAGGCCGTGGGTGTTGACTTTATCGACGAATCAGAGGTGCTCACACCAGCAGACGACAGGTATCATGTAGACAAGCACCAGTTCACCGTTCCCTTTGTCTGTGGCGCCAGAAATCTGGGAGAAGCGGTTAGAAGAATCGCTGAGGGAGCAGCCATGATAAGAACAAAGGGTGAAGCAGGAACAGGAAATATAATCGAAGCGGTTAAACACATGAGAACAGTGAACGAAGAGATTAGAAAAGTCAAGCTCATGTCAGATGAAGAGCTCGTCCATTACGGTAAGGAAATTGGAGCGCCTGTTGAAATCTTGAAGCAGGTTAGAGAATTGGGAAGGCTCCCGGTTGTCAATTTCGCCGCTGGCGGGGTTGCAACACCTGCTGATGCTGCTCTCATGATGATACTTGGCGCTGACGGTGTGTTCGTAGGTTCGGGTATCTTTAAATCCAAAGATCCCAGAAAAATGGGCAAAGCCATCGTGGAATCTGTTCTCCATTGGGATGACCCAAAAATACTCGCAAAGATAAGCGAAGATATAGGGCAACCCATGGAAGGCAAAGATATTGAAGAACTTGAAGTGAAACTTCAGGAGAGGGGCTGGTAATTTGAAAATCGGGGTTCTCGGTATTCAAGGCGATATTCAGGAACATCTAAGGATGATTGAAAGGCTCGGACATGAAGTCATCTGGGTCAAAAGGCCAGAACAATTGGAGAAAATTTCAGGCCTTATAATGCCCGGAGGCGAATCTACTACCATGATAAAGCTTATGAAAAGGTTCGAAGTCTGGGAACCCCTTTATCAGATGCTTCAAAACGGCTTCCCTGTTTATGGCACCTGCGCGGGGCTTGTCCTGCTGGCCTATGAGATAGAGAATTATCCCGATCAAGATTCATTAAAGGCTCTCCCGGTAAGAGTAGAACGAAACGGCTATGGACGACAGGTAGACAGTTTTGAAGTAGAGCTCGAAATACCGGCTATTGGAGCCAACTCTTTCAATGCGGTATTCATAAGGGCTCCAATAATCGTTGATTGGGATAAATCGGTTGAGGTGCTATCAATCTATAAAAATGCACCAGTACTTGTAAGATACGGCAACATACTCGCATCTTCATTTCACCCTGAATTAACTGACGATGTGAGAATACATAGATACTTTATAGATGAAGTTATTAAAGAATAATAAGAGATTCGAGAAACCGAGAGCCGAGAAGGCGAGAAAAAGCATGACGTTTGCGAGGTTGCCAGCTGGTGGAGCGACGCTCAAATACTGAGGCTTGCGGACGCCGTATCCGGCTTTGTCGGGGCTGTGCTGAGCTGCGCTCAGGCTATGCGTGACTCCGTCACGGCTATGCGCAACTACGTTGCGGCTTGAAAACGAAAACCGGATACCGAGAGGACGAGAATGGGACGGGAATCCGAGATCCCGAGAATGGAGCGAGCCCCGAGAGAACTTCTAAGCACCAGCAGAGCTGGTCGTGGCAACTCCGAAGGAGTTCATAACACTGGCGTAGCCAGTCATACCCACGCGCAGCATGCTTAGCCGCTGCAAAGCAGCTCTCGGTTTCTCGGATTCTCGGGTTTCGTTCCATTCTCGGCTCTCGTTATCTATGAAAAGGGGGGATAGTGATGTGCAGGATGCTTGCTGTTAAATCAGAAACTCTTACAGATCCAGGACTGTATTTTCTGGCATTAAAAAGAATGGCAGAAAAGGGATTGAGAAGTCCGCATGGCGATGGCTTTGGTTTTGCTTATTCTACCGGAAATGAATATGGCGTTTTCAAAAGCTTAAAACACATATGGGATTATGCACCCCCCTTTATGGAAATAAATCTGGGAATTTTTCATGCCAGAAAAGCCTCACCGGGATATGCCTTAAATCTGCATCATGTGCATCCCTTTGTCTCGGAAATCTGCCCAAAAACGTGGCTGTTCGCACATAACGGGACAATACATGGTATAAAGACTGAAGGAATTATTGATTCACAATATTTCTTCAAAATAATTCTTGAAGAGCTGATGAACAATTCACCGGAAAGCGCGCTGCTCGAAGCGGCAAAAAAAATCGAAAATGAAAGAAAATTCAGTTCCCTAACTTGCATTTTGAGCGATCTTGAAAACATCTGGGTTATGAAATACTGTGCAGAAGACACCGATAAGCTACATACACTCTTCTACATGGAGCAGGAGGATGTGAAGATAATATCCAGCGAACCTATCGACAGGTACGTTGATGGCGGGAATATCAAGAATCTCAGAGAGCTAAACAACCGCGAAGTTATAAAAATCTGATAGAACATTTACCACGTCATCATTCCAATTATTCTCCGTGAAGAATTGAGAGAATCAAGGCTTTGTGAAGGGTCAATATATCCCGCAACGGCAACGATTGACTTCAAGGCATCCGTTGTATAATGATCTTTGTCGAAAGTATAAGAGGTCAAAGCTCCGAAAGCAAATAGCTGAGGTGAGTGTCCTTTACCCTTTACGGCGTTTTGAATATCGGGAAAAGCCACATCTCCGCCTTTTCCACCATCTTTTAAGGAAAGCAGGTTTCCCATTATTGTTTTATTTCCATGCGTTCTTCTGGAATTTCCAAATAGTATCTTGAGATCCCCTCCAACAGCGGCAAGGGAAAGTACATCTTCCCAGCTTCCATTTAGCATATCGCTGATCAGTGATATGGAAACATTTTTTGTTTTATTTGCAACTAGTGAACCGCCTTTTCCGTTGTTGACGTAATCAACCAGATAGTTATATGAAATGTTGGTATTAATGTACACATCACCATACACAGCTATATTGTATTTTCCTGTTACCGGGCTAATTTTATGTGGGTCGTCTCCTATAATGGCATCTCCCATCACTTTGATATTTATCATGTTCTCAGAAACTGCTGATGAAGGAACGGTAAAGGCTTTGGGCCCATACTCAATTCTCAAGCCATCTGTATCAAAAAAGACATTAAATTCCGGCGAAGGATCTCCATCAGGGGCTGTTATGATAAACGTCACATCGGGATCAAAAGAAGGCACATTATGGTTTTCGTCAAGGGTAATTTCAATTGAGGAAGCTGGAAAAGTATCAAGGTATTCCTGTTTCCATTTCTGATAAATAGTATATGGATCTTCAGAGATATGATGATACCAGCCAGGATAAAGCTCTTCGACATTTTCTATGCTAACAGACTTTGCAGTTAACGTTCCAGTAATAATTTCCCCGGGTGTACTGGAGTCAGTGAGAAGGATATTGACATCATCCAAAATAATCGCTTTTCCATAAATCAAGTCCCCCACTATCTTCGGATTTCTTTTTCCGCCGCCTACTTTTCTCATCACCGAAAATATTCTATCTGATGCCGCGAACCTAACCGCAGGTAAATAAACATCAATCACATCCGCAACAAGGCCTGCCCCCGCTTTGCTTACGGGTTCTCCTGATTCACTATCCTTCAGTGTAGCTGTTACAAGATACTTGTTTCCAATTTCATAAGCATACACATCAAAGGCGTATTTCCCGTTTCCAAGTGCCGGGTCATTACTTAATGCGTTAATATAACTACTCAGATCTATGCACGGAGTCTCTGGCGTTAATTGGTTTAGATATTGCACCCAGTAGTAAGTTTCAATCCCTGAGCGGTTGCCGATTTTCTGCTTGAAATACTCTATGCCATCCCAGGTAGATGACAGTTCCAGGGAATTGTTTTCAACCAGGATATACCCAGCTGCCTCTATGGCATTTTCAAGGATGGTCTGCTTCTCTGAAACTATTTTGAAGCTATTCAGCTCATTTGCAGTTCTATTCAATTGAGTGCCAACTGCCAAAAGGATAAGGGTGCCAAAAATGAGCAAAATCATGGTTAGTGGAAGAGCAAATCCTTTATTTCTTGGCTTAAAGTGATGATATGAAAACATATCCCATCACTTCCTTGTTAGTGGCTTTGTCCATAATTGCCACAGTAAATCTGTACAGATCGCTATATCCCTGAACACCATCATAGCTCAATGAACTAATTTCAAAACTATCAAATCCCGATAAGGGTAAATAGTGCTCATTTAAATTGCTTTTCAAAGAAATCATGAAATCATCAATATCATCATTTCCGATAAGATCGCGAAGGCGCGAGTTATGCCTTAAATGGTTTTCAACGAGCTTCATAACTGCCTCTATTTCTGAGGTTCGCGAAATACTCGTTGAAAGCTCTTTGTATTTAAGAGCCAGGAATATACCTGAAGATATGAAGATTGAAAGGATGGCTAAAACCAATAGCACTTCGATCAACGAGAATCCCCTTTTAATAGAACCTCACCGCCCCTTCTGTATGCTTTTGTGCTATGGGTAACGAAGAAGGGCTGTAATAAGTAAGTGTTGCATCGTATTTTATATAATCCGTATCAGGTATAAGACTCACGCTAAAGGAATCTATATTGTTTGCAATAATGGAATTGATAAGAGCGCCGGAATCATCTTTTGGCAAAATATAAATTAATGCCCTGCTCTCTGAATCATATGTAATAGTGGAGACAGCTGTTACCCAGCCCGTCTGGTTATTTGCAGGTATATTTGATATCAACGTAATTGAGCTTTCAGAAGGTGCTTGAAGATCCGAGATTTCCGAAATTGTCGCAACCAAAGTCCATTGGCGTGAAATGATATTTTGAATTGAAGTATGAAGTTTTACAATTTCTGAATCGAGTTCCATTGAAGCTTTAAGCTGATTTGACATTTTAAAAGACAAATTAGAAACCACCACAACAGAAAGCAGAACAATGCTCGAAACAGCCATTGCAACAAGTACTTCTGTAAGTGAAAATCCCCTCCTTCTTTCCATGATATCACCTCTATAATAACCGCTTCGTCCATTATTCGATTTAATTTATTAATATGATAGCTCGTATTATTTTCAATGCAATTATCGTTCTGTTATTTTTTAGGAGCAGTTGCATTTTAAAAGCTACAGGCATAATCCACATTTCATTTTTTATACAATTTTTAGAAATGTTTTTTTAGAATAGTGATTTTATGCGTTTATTCTGGAAATCAAAGGCATTCAGCTTACAGTTGAAATTCAAAGGTGATTGACGTAAAATTGTTAGGAATCCGAACATTGTTTGAACCGGCTGTGTATAGAACCGAGAGCTGATATTCGTTGTAGGTTGTTGGTTGTAGGTTGTACGTAGCTTGAAAAGCCGAGAACCGAAAGGGCGAGAATGGAACGAGAACCGAGAGAATCCGAGAACTGATGGAAATAATTGACGTACAACGAACAACGCACAACGTACAACGATTTTCTTGTTTCTCGAATCTCGAGTCTCGGATCTCGGAGAGAACTTCTAAACACCAGCAGAGCTGGTCGTGGCAACTCCGAAGGAGTTCATAACACTGGCATAGCCAGTCATAGCCACGCGCAGCGTGCTTAGCAGCTGCAAAGCAGCTCCCGGTTTCTTGAATCTCGGTTTCTCGATTAACAGTTGAGGTGCTATATGAAATACAGTTTATTGAAATCATATTTAAAGCATGATGAAGCTTCTGATATAAGAAAAAGGCTATTTGCCATAGCACTTCCCGCAATTGGAGAAAATGTTCTTCAAATGTTGCTGGGCATTGCGGATACAGCCTTTCTCGGTCATTATGACTGGCGGGCTATTGGTGGCGTGGGCACAGCCAACCAGATAATTTTTATTCTTCAAGCAGTATTGGTGGCTATTTCGATGGGTACAATGGTATTTATTTCGAATAGTCTTGGTGCTAATAACAAGAAAAAGGTTAATTCCATTGCCTGGCAGGCTGTTTATCTCTCCACGGCAACAGGCCTGGGACTTGCTTTATTATCCGTTTTTTCAGGTAATTTTATTGATATCTTTTTCCCTTCCGCTGAGGAAGCGATCAAGCAGATTGGTGCAGATTACCTGAAAATAGTCCTGGCAGGTATTCCCGGCTTGAGCTTCATGGTTATAATCGCTTCCGCACTTCGGGGAGCGGGAGATACCCGTTCGCCTATGTATGCAGCAATGATAGCCAATGGTTTGAATGTATTTCTTGATTACAGCTTGATTTTTGGAAAATTTGGCTTTCCTGAGCTCGGTGCAAAAGGTGCGGCTTATGCCACAGTTACTTCAAGAGCAGTGGCTTCAGTTATTTTACTTATACTGCTATACACCAACAAAAGAATAGGCATGACGAAAAAGCCTGTCAAGAGCTCATGGAAAAGTGTGAAAGAAGTCTTCTCCATTGGCCTTCCCACGGCCTTTGAAAATTTTTCATTTTCCTTTGGTATTCTGATATTTGCTAATATCCTTTTAATGGCTGGTTCAGAAGCTTATGCAGCTCACAGAATAGGGATTAATGTTGAATCTATTTCTTTCATGCCTGCCTGGGGAATCAATGTAGCAGTTATGGCTCTCGTCGGTTACTTCAACGGCTCAGGTGATTTGAAAAAAGTCATCGGAACAGCAAGACAGGGCTGGCTTGTGGGTTTGGGATTTGGAACTGTTATAGGGGCTTTTATCTTCCTCTGGCCTGAGGGTTTTATCAGGATATTCACCTCGGAAAAGTCAATAATTGAAATTGCAGTGCTTCCTGTGAAGTTAATCGGTCTATTCCAGATTGTGCTTGCAACGGATTTTGTTGCCACAGGCGCGCTCAGAGGAGTGGGAGACACCAAATTTCCCATGTTTGCTTCTATGACAGCAATGTGGTTTATAAGGATACCACTGGGATTTGTGCTGGTAAAATACTTCAACCTTGGGCTTCTCGGTGCATGGACAGGCATGATGGCGGATATGGCTTACAGGATGTCTTTAAAAGTTCTTAGATTTCTCTCAGGAGCATGGGAGAAGCGCGCTAAAAAGGTTAGGGAAGAGGCTGCTTATAATGAATAGCATTGTGGTATTGTTCAATTCACCGATATCACTTCAACGTTCTTTTGGGAAATCAATGAAAGATAAGGTATTATCTGTATAACATGATTCAGGATTATCTGCTCATCATCTATTGGAAGATAATTTTGAAAGTGTGGTGGTTTTTTGAAACGTTATGACGAGAGAGATACCATGTTCGCCAGAATGGTCTACAAAAAGGGTTCAAAAGCCTATGAAGACTATTACGCTAGAAACCATGAAAAAAAGGCTATTGACGATGAGCTACGGGATATGCCCGAACTCTGTTCACCAGAAACCCCGACATACGATCCCGTAGATGCAAAAATTCCAGATGCTAACTTCAAATTTCTCGCTGATATAAGACAGCTCGCTGAGGGCGAGAAAAATGGAAACAAAACACCTATAGAAGCAGAAAATATCAGCGAAAGGCTAAAAAAGCTCGCACTTTATTATGGTGCAAAGCATGCGGGAATTGCCAAAATGCAAGAATACCACTATTACAGCCACAGAGGCAGATTGCCGGAGCATTATGGAGAAAAGGTAACAGATCTGCTCCCATACGGTATAGCATTCACCGTAGAAATGAAAAGGGAAGGGGTTGATAAAGCGCCGCTATTGCCAGAAATAATAGAAAGCTCAAGGGCATATGTAGAAGCTGCTGTTATAGGAATGCAGCTGGCCTATTTTATCCGAGAGCTTGGGTATGGAGCCAGGGTTCATATGGACGGCAATTATCTAATCATAGCACCTCTGGTAGCCAGAGATGCGGGCATAGGCGTTATCGGACGCCATGGGCTTCTTATAACACCTAAATATGGCACTTCTGTAAGAATAGGCGTTGTTACAACAGATATGCCTCTCGTTCCAGACCAGAAGCTTGATATACAAATTGAAAAGTTTTGCGAAATTTGTGGGCTTTGTGCCTCCACCTGCCCTGGAAGGGCTATACCAGAAGGCCCTCGCCAGGAAATCGATGGCATCCTCAAATGGCAAGTCAATCAGGAAAAGTGCTATGGATTCTGGCGAAAGGTAGGCACTGACTGCGGGATTTGTATGAAAAGCTGCCCCTTTGGAAAAAGCATTGAACTCTTAGATCTTCTTAAACCAAAATTCATTGAAAACCCTTCGAAATTGTTTAAAGAACACTTAAATAGGGAATAGCAATCAGGAAGCACCATTAAAAATTTTAATTCCTTCAAAGGCTTTTGGCTCTTTGCCTGTATCCCTTAACTTTTCATAGATGATTTTAACTTCGTCAAAAGACTCCATAAACGCGTCAAATACAAGGGGATCGAAATGCGAACCACGGCCGCTATGCATTATTTTTAGAGACTTTTCTAAAGAGTAAGCGGGTTTATAAGAGCGCTTTGAAGTCAATGCGTCGAAAACATCAACGACCGCTGTGATCCTTCCTGCAAGAGGAATTTCTTCGCCTTTCAGCCCACGCGGGTAGCCGCTGCCATCCCATTTTTCATGGTGCCCCATAATTATTTCTTTGGCTGTTTTTAAGAAATCTATGCCTATATTACCTTTCAAACTTTCATTCATGTTGTCTATGATTTTTTCGCCAATGGTCACATGCGTTTTCATGATTTCAAATTCATCTGCCGTAAGTCTACCAGGTTTTAAGAGTATATGATCTGGAATTCCGACTTTCCCAATATCATGTGCCGGACTGAACCAAAGCATTTCACGAACGAATTTTGGTGAAATATTTCTGTTTTTTGATGCGAGTTTCGAGGCAATCAAATGAGAATAAAGTGAAACTCTCGTTAAGTGTTTCCCCGTTTCATTGTCCTTTTTCTCTACGAGGTCAGCAAAGGCTCTTGTAGCTTTTGCAATGAGTTCCTGATTTATGTAAGAAGAGAACGAAATTCCTTTGATGAGGTTTGCAAACCGTGTTACCTGTAGCGCTTCTTTTTCTGAAAAAGCATCTTTTTTCATACTGTTCACGAAGAAAAATCCTATACAGCTTCCTTTCATAAAAACTGGCACTGTAATGCTCGATTTCATACCTTCTTTTAAAAGTAATTCTGTTGGTTTTGACTTGTGAACATTATTATAGTAGTATTCAAGGTCATTTATTATCCTATTTTGCTTGCTATCAAGAAGCTTTTGGAGAGATGTTTTTTCAATATTCGTAGTAAAGCCCTCTTTGAGATGCGTTTCCCGAGCTTTTGACACTGCTGTCTCTGCTATGACGTTTTTGAAGCTATCTAAAAAAGCAAAAGCAGCGCGATCCACATTCATATGTTTATTGAGAGTTTCAAATATCTTCGGCATGATATCTTCAAGCGTTCCCGCCTCCTCCAGGCTTAGAACTTCTTGATTGAATTGGATTTCTTTTATTGTTTCTCTCAAAACAGCAAAGACAGCTTGAGCCTCACTTATGGGAGGCGGAAGACTAAGTTCTACAGCAAAACCGTTAATAGATGAATCCAAAACCTCCGTGTTTTTAATGATGTAGTTTGTAAATCTCATGAAGTCCTTTCCAATTATTAGGACGCCAATTCCAATAGAAACAAATACCACAAGTACAATTTTGAGTGAAACCGAACTCAATTTGGATAAAAATTGTTCCTTGGAGCTAATCCATTCCTGAACCCTATTTTCAATCTTGTAAAGCTCGGGGGGAACTTTAGAATATTCACTGTTTGCTTTTACAAATGAAAGTATCGTTTCGGATGGAAAAGGGATTGAGAAATCTGCAAGGGATTTCTCAGTGGTTTTGAGTTCTTTTTCAAGGTTGTGGCTGATTGCAATGTATTCCCGTGTTTCAAATGCTTTTTCTCCATAATCATGATATAGTGAATGTAGCATCTCCACTTTTTCAAGCACAGAATTGTTTTGGACTATCTTCTCAAGCAATTTTTCATCGCTTCTTAATTTCATTCCCAAAAAATCTACAAATAAGATCAATACCACAACAGAAACGATAGAAATGATTATAAAATAAAAAACGATTTTGATGTTCATTTTAACGCTTCGCTTCATAAAAACATACACCTTCTGCCTTTGATATGTATGTGGTCAAATAAAATTGACCCCCCAGGGCCATAGAAAATTGACCCGTTACCCCCCGGAAAAAAAGACCTTCTTGAGCGA
>NZ_JFHK01000009.1 GCF_001636545.1 Kosmotoga arenicorallina S304
AGCGGGAAACGTGCTCCAAGAAGAGGCCTCTCAGGGTCGTTCGAGAAGAGGACGTAGATAGGCCGGAGGTGTAAGCCCTGCGAGGGGTTGAGCCGACCGGTACTAATAACCCGAATCCTTTACCTTCGCCTGTGCACCTTTGAGTGAGCTGAGGTATCCTGGGTGCAGATACCGGAGTGGGAAACACCCGGAACCATCTCGAACCCGGCCGTTAAGCCACTTCGGGCCGATGGTAGTGCGGGGGGAGCCCCGTGCGAGAGTAGGTAGTGCCCAGGGTTTTATGGGAAAAGGGAGAGCGTAATGCTCTCCCTTTTTCGTTGCGGGTTGTAGGTAACAACCGAGAAGGCGAGAAACCGAGAGCTGCTTTGCAGCGGCTAAGCACGCTGCGCGTGGCTATGACTGGCTACGCCAGTGTTATGAACTCCTTCGGAGTTGCCACGACCAGCTCTGCTGGTGTTTAGAAGTTCTCTCGTCCTCTCGGATTCTCGGGTCTCGTTCCATTCTCGCTCTCTCGTCCTCTCGGATTCTCACCACTTTGTCAATATTCTATGGAAGAGTTGTGCATATATTCTCGCCATCATAACCAGATCGTCTATCAGAACCCTTTCGTCCGGTTGGTGTTCTGTTTCTTCCCTTCCAGGGAACAATGGGCCGAAAGCAACGGCATTTGGCACTGCCCTTGCATATGTTCCACCACCTATTGTATGGAGCAGTGCTTTTTCTCCTGTAACTCTTTCATATACGTCAATAAGCAATTTCACCAGCTCACTATCGGGAGATACGTAAAGGGGATCATGATGATGTTCAGGCCTTGTTTCAAGCCCGCTGAGGGCTTCTTCAATTTGTGCTCTTATTCGTTTTTCATTGAAAAAAACCGGGTATCTGATGTTTATTACGCCTTCTATCTTTTCTTTGTGGTACTTCAATGTGCCGAAATTTACACTCAGTGCTCCTGTTATCTTATCCCGACCGGCTATCCCAAGAGAATTTCCATCTGTTTCATAGCCTATCTTTGAGGAAACCTTTTGCACAAATTCCTCAAGCCCGGCTTTTGAAAGCTCCAATTTTGAGAGAAAGTCTATTAGGGCTGAAATAGCATTTACACCGGTTTCTGGCTTCGAACCATGTGCCGAGATGCCTTTTACTCGAATTTCCAGAACATCGGTATGTCTTTCCCAGTCAATTGTTGCTTTGTTTTTTGGCTTGAAAAGCCTGAGTGTTGCCTCCAACTTATTGAGATCTCCTTTTATCACTGCCCTTGCGTCAGCTGCCACCATATTGGAAGCTTCTCCACCTTCGAGCTCGATGATTTCAAAGCCATCTTTGCTTTCACCCGCTTCTTTGGAGAATCTATAATTCACTATCCCTTTTTCTGCGTAGATAAGCGTGAAAGCTGCGTCAGGCGTTACAGACATTTCAGGAACCTCTTCATTTTTTAGATAATGATTTATGCCACCCCAACCGGATTCTTCATTGGTTCCGAATATTATCCTTATCCTGTTAATAGGTTCAATGCCGGCATCTTTTATGGCTTTTAATGCATACAGCGCAGCTATGGTAGGACCTTTGTCATCAATGGCTCCTCTGCCGTATATATATCCATTTTTTACAATCCCCCCATAGGGTTCAACGCTCCAACCTGTTCCTTCCGGGACCACATCAAGATGCCCGAGAACGCCAAAAAGCCTGCCAGTGTTCCCGTATTGCACGTGCCCGGCATAATTGTCCACGTTTTTGACTTCGAATCCAAGCCTTTTCCCGAGCTCCAGAGCTTTTTCAAGGGCTCTTTTCACTTCCAGTCCAAAGGGAGCACCTTCTTCGGGTTCACCTTGTACGGAAGGTATCTTTATCATTTCTGAAATTGCGCCAACCATTTCGTCTTTCAATTCGAGAACGGCGTTATCCACTTTTCTGTTCATCGAAACACCTCCGTGAGTCAATATTTATTTCAAAAGTTCCCTGACCTTTTGCGATTCCCCTCTGTGGCATAACAGTGTGCCTTCAGAAGTGACTACAAAAATAATGTCTTCCACTGAACTGATTCTAACACTTCGTTCTGTCATATTGAAAAGCAGAGAGTTTTTCACATCATGTAAAACGAACTTGCCTTTGATCACATTCCCGTTTGTGTCTTTTTCTTCAAGTTCATATACAGAATCCCAGCTTCCCACATCGTTCCAGTAAAAATTACTAGGGATTACCAGAGCGTTATTTGCCTTTTCCATTATCCCGTAATCAATGGAAATGGATTGAAAGCCCTTATAAACCTCTTCAATGCTATTTTCGCCATCAAATGCCCTTTTCAACCCGTTATACACATCTGGGAGAAACTTTTCCAGAGCCTTCTGGAATACTTCTGTCCGCCATATAAACATACCGGAGTTCCAGTAATAGTTACCCGATCTGAGATACTTCTGTGCGAGCTCGAAGGCGGGCTTTTCATGGAATTTTTTTACGCAGAAACTGTTCCGTTTCACGGTAAAGGCTTTCCCCCTCTCTATATAACCATATCCCGTATGAGGGCTTGTAGGAGTAATGCCAATTGTTACAAGCACGTCATGGGTTTGAGCTTCACGAATCGCGTCCCAAATAATCTTTTGAAAGGACTCCAGATCCCGGATGATATGATCCGATGGAAGCACCACCATTACATCTTTCGGGTCAAAGTACATGCTCGCCAGTGCAATAGCTGGCGCAGTGTTTCTACCGAAGGGTTCAACTAGTAAACTTTCTAGTTCTATTTCTTTAATCAATTGGTTAAATATATCTCTCTGTTCAAAAGTTGTAATTATATATACCCTGTCAGCAAGTCCTCTCAGTCTATTCATTGTTTGAACTATAAGAGGCATGGAATCACCAAAAGCGTGGAATTGTTTAGGCATTTTTTTCGTGCTTAGAGGCCAGAGCCTTTCTCCAATTCCCCCTGCCATTATCAACGCTTTTACCACTAAATACACCCCCAAAGTAAAGTTTTATACTTTACATTTTGCTTTAATTTGTAGTAGAATTTCTTTGTAAAAGGTTGGTGATTACTTGAAAAAAACATATTTAATCAATGTTATTTTGATTATAGTTTCTGTGCTTTTAGCCATAGGTTTAGCAAATGAGCTGGAAGAATTCACCTTTCCTGTTAAGGTGATCCCATTGTTGCTGTTTTTTGTTTTAACTGATCTCGTGCCTATTAAGGCCAAGGAGCTGCGTTTAATAACCAACTTTGCTGGAATGGTCCCTCTTATGATTTTCTGGGATCCCCATTTAGCGCCTTTTGCTGTCTTTTTTACTATAATAAAACAAACCAGATCAGTTGAACACAAGATTCAGAAGAAAGTCTTCAGAGTACTTCACTACTTCATAATGTATGCCTCCGGAGTATATTTTACCAGCTGGAATGGAAACACTTATCTCTCTCTTTTGAATTTTGCATTGATTGCCAAGCTGTCAAGCTTTATTACGGGTGACATCCTGAACCAGTACATGAGCAACATCAAGATTTCTCTTGAAAACTTCGTGATAAACGCCATAGAAACAGCTTATTTTGTTTTCTTAGCAATTGTTGGAGGGTTGCTCTGGACTCTATATTCAGCGGGAATGGCTTTAGAAGCAGGATTTATCTTTATGCTTTTTCCACTGACGTTGATGGTGGTATGGACAATCGGGATTTCATTGAAGGCAAAAGACGATGCAAAAACCAGTCTTCTAAGGCTCAGCTCAATAAGGTCAAAACTCGCGAAGACTCTGGAACTGATTTCTACGGTGAGCTCGGAGACTGATATAGAGGAAGCGCTAACGCACGTGGCGAATGTTATAAGAGATGCCATAGGTTATAAGTACGTCATTATAAGTATTTTTGACACTGCAAACGACCGTATCCTCCGCGTGGCACATGCGGGTATTCCCAAAAAGGAATTTGAAAAAATGCGTAATAATCCACCACCATTGGAATATTTCAAGCAAATTCAAGATGAAAAATACGTAGTTAGCAGATCGTATTTTATACCAGAGAGCTCCAAAATGCTCAACACGGAATATTCTTTCATGGGGCGATATGATGAACTTATCGAAGCACAATCTGAGTGGAAACCCGACGATGTGCTTGTAATACCTATTTATAAAGGTGCGGATACAATTGGATATATTTCGGTAGATGCTCCCTTTGATGGCAGAAGACCCCAGTATGAAGATATAGAAATCCTGGAAATCGTAGCAGATCAAGTGTTGAGGATTATAGAAGAATCCGAGAGATATCGGGAAGTTCTCCGGGCCAGCAAACTCGATCATGCAACCGGTTTATACACCCATACAGAATTCTATTCAATTTTGAACCGTTTGATACAGGCCGAAAGGCTTTTCAGCCTGATCATGATTGACCTGGATGATTTCAAGCAAATCAACGATACTTTTGGGCACTTGATTGGTGACAAGACTGTCAAAAAGGTAGCAGAGGTAATTAAGAAAAGCTTGAGAAAAGAAGACTTCGCAGCCCGGTATGGTGGGGATGAGTTTGCCATTATCGCCACCGGGGCTTCGAAAAACGACGCTATCCAGATAGCTCACAGAATGAATGAAAATTTAAGGGAATTGCGCTTAAAGGAAAAGGGGCAGAGAATTAAACTTTCCTGGAGCGTTGGGATTGCAAACTTCCCGGCAGACGGCGATAATGCCTCAAATGTTGTGGAAAAAGCAGATAACGCCCTTTATGCCGCAAAAAGGTCTGGAAAGAACAGAATATACGCTATTTAGAAAGCCATTTTTCTATCGCATCCAGCACTTTGGGGTCGAGACGTTTGCTTTTTTTGAGCTTTTCCATGGGATTGGTATCTTTGTTCCGGTATTTTTCTTCGAAGTAAGCCGTCACAGCACTCACAATCCTTACTCTCAAAGAAATCCCTTCACCTTTTAAGCCATCAGGAAAACCTGTTCCATCATAAGCTTCATGATGGTGTTTGATAATATCAATTGCCAGAGGTGAAATTTTTAGAGCTTTTCCTAATCTTTCACCTGCAAGGGTATGCCTTTTATCTTGCAGAACTTTCTCGTCATGCCCCACCTCAAGGAGGCCGATGTCATGCAACGCTATTCCGATTTGAATCGACCGCAATTCATCTTCATCCTTAATTCCCATATCCTGTGCAATGAAAAGCGCCAGCTCCATCATTTGTTCTATGGGCGGGCTTATAGTATGGATTTTTTTCTTTGCGAGAGAACCAATGAATTTATAAACGTTCAACATGTGCTTCTCGTGAAATTCCTTTTCGAACTCCAGGTTAGACAGAACTTTTTCATTTTCTTGCCTTAAATTCCTAATGGTTTCCTCTTTTTTCTGCGTTTCTTCGCGCAATCCCCTTACCAGTTCGTCAATCTCTTTTAAGACTTCTGAAGTAACTTCTGGAAGTTCTTTGCCTTCGATTGTTTTCCTCATCGCGTCTTCTATGCTTTCGATTTTTTTCTTCTGGTGCCGCAAAGAATTAGCTAATATCTTCGAACCCGTTAAATAGGCAATGGCAAAAGCTATATTGCTTAGAATAAAATGCCAGGGCAAAAAAGTTCCGTGATACAAAATGTAGCCTTCATCAAGCTTTTCAGCGAGCATAAAGTATATCTTCCCGCTTTCAAACAAAAGCAAGCCGGGTTGATTCACGTGATTGGCATTTGATAGCACTATATTTCCTCTTGTGTCTGTAATAAACCATTTTTTGTTGTTGGAATTGATTTTCTTAAGCAAAGTTCCTTGGGGAATTTCCACGTAATCTATCTGGTTATCCGCTTCAAGGAGCAGTTTTACCGAATCATCTTCCACAAATATTCCCGGGCCAATTACAATAGGTTTGTCGGCCATAAGCTGGCTTATCGAAATATTGTTGACTTTTCCATCTATTACTTCGGCACGATAAATCTCTTCTGAACTATATGCCAGCAAATAAGCCGTTCTTTCAAATATCTGCGCAAAATCATGCGTTGAGCCTTTAGCGTAAACTATAAATTGAGCCATAGTCACGATAAAAAATAAAATCAGAACCACTGAATTAAAAACTGCAAATGAGCTATTTTTCAACAGCCAACAACTCCTTAAGGGTAATGACAGAAGTCTCTTTAACTGCGTAATAATTGTGAATCATGACTGGACCATCAATCCCCTCAAAGCTGAATCCCTCAAGCTTACCGAAGATTTCGTTGAAATTTCTGCCGTGTATTTTTTCCAATTCCCTTATGAGCAAAAGGGCATTATAAGTGCCTACAAAATCGATATTTCTTTCAACGCCGGGCTTCCCGGAAACCTGCGAGAACACTTTGAGGTTTTTTATTAGCAGGCTGTCGTAAAGCAATAATTTTTCATCCAACGCATAATCCGAAGCATAGAGCTGACCGGAATAATTTAACTCTTCAAGTTTCGATACACCGTAGCCGGTTTCAAGACCGGGTGTTACGAATAGTATCCCTGAAAAGTTTTTGGCCTTCTCAAGAATATCTGACGTTATTTCTTCAAGCTTCGAAATATTGGCCACGGTAACGGTTCCCGAAAAATCCTTTTTAATCATCTCTATAAAGCTGTCAACATATACTCTGTTTTTGGTATATGCAAAAACAAAGAGATCTGTTACCCCATCTTTTTCCATTTCATCAACCAATTTTTTCACCTGGACACTATCGGGGACGCACATACTCACTATTCTTCCACCCTTGCCTACAACTTCCTGAGCAGTTACTGTCGGCGAAACCGCGTAAAGGTCATACTTCTGCAAATACGGAAACATTGCCTGTGCATGCATGCTGTAAGAAGGGCCGATTATTATTTTCACACCACGATTTTTCAGCTCTTGGAAAATTTCATCGAGCTTTTCGGTTTTGAATTTGATTTTGCTGATCTTGAAGTTAACGTCATTATCCGCAATGAAAGCGTCAGCAGCTTCTGTAACTTCAAAGAGATCGCTGTATACGATGGCAATCTTCAATGCCTTTGCGTCATCATATATAGAGAAAAAAGAAAGCAAAGATACTGCCAAAATGGCTATTGCAAGTATCGCTAACCTTGTTGTCGAGTGCAATTTTACCACCCTTGAATTAAATCATTTTGTTTTGTCTTTTGACTTATTCTAATTATACTATATTGTTCTGTTTTTTTTCAACATTATATTTTTATCAATGTGGACTTAACTTTCACTCCCTGAACCTGTCCGAGCTTTCCTGTAAGGGCTCCGATTTCATCTGTTGTGCCATCGACAATCACAGATATAAGAGAAATCCCCTTTTCTTTGATGGGGAGGCCAAGCCTACCGAGAATGATCGACGCGAACTCATGGAGTATTTCATTAACAATCAGATAATTTCCCCTGTTGAGCACTGTGATGGCCACAATACCTACCTTTCTATCCATGCAAACACCTCCAGAACAATATTAGCAGATGACAGGGCTTTCGATGATAAAATTAATTGAGGTGAAAAAGATGGAGCTCGTTTATATTATAGGTCCTTCGGCTTCAGGAAAAACAAAAGAAGTGAAAAACATCGTTAAAGAATTACATAGCGAAGATCCCTTTTCATACCTTTTCATAGGTCCTACGGGAACTTATACGAAAAATATCAGGGAAGAGCTTCTGGAAGAACTTGGAACGCTTGTATCTTCAAGATTCCTTCCCATCGATCATTTTGCTGTGGAAGTTATGAAGCGGTTCAGACCGGATATGCTTCATATAGACAACCATGTCGCAAGGCTTTTTGTAAGCGAGATACTCGAAGAGCTTGGGAGGAAAGAGCTATCGGGTTCGCCTATCTTTATCGAGTACATAGTGGATATGATTCACGATGTAAAGGAAAACGGCGGTTTTGGTGAACTTTTCTCTCAGGATGATGAATTGTTGCCTTTCCTCCGGGCTATTTATGAAAAATATGCAGAAAGAATGGGCAAAGACCTTTACGATACTTTTGACGCTTATCTCATGGCTCCAGAATTCATCGATGAGTTATCCTTTAATGAATTCGGAAAAGTTCTTGTCCTTGATGGGTTTCACGATTTCACACCAGCCCTTCGGACTTTTCTTTCTACCATTGCTCTTTCATTCAACAAAGTATATATCACCGTAAACGAGGATGAGAAGAGAAAAGATTTGTTCAGCGAAACAAAGAGTATTTTCCTGTTTGCTGAAGAGCTGTTGAGAAAGGGGCAGGATCTTTCAGGGGATTTTATATCCGAGAGCAGGCAATATCTGGAGCATTCACATTTTCCAGAAAAGCTCTCGTCATTCCACAAGAATTTCTTTTCCAACCTGAAAACTGACCGAAGAAACGAAGGGGTCAAAGTGGTCTCAGCGGCTGATGTCTTTAGCGAAGTGGAATTTATTGCCAAGGAAGTTAAAAGCCTTCTTGAAAAGGGATATGAACCCGGAGAAATATCCATTGTGGCTGAGGATTTCAACGAATACGAAAAGCTGCTTTCAAAAAAATTCGAAGAATACAAAGTGCCTTTCAGAAGTGAAGGAGACACTCCTTTGCAAGATTCCTATGCAATAAAATTGCTGCTTCTTCCCCTGGAAACAGCTGTAAGCGGTTATCGGCCTGAGAAGCTGATGGCTATGATTGATTTCGGTTATGGTGGGCAATTCCTCGATACCAGGCTCTTTGAATCCGTCATGGTCAATTCTTACCTTTATTACGATTTCAAAAGAGAAAGCTACACAAGGCGTTTTGAAAGATGGCTCTCGAGACTTAAGAGCTATAAGGAATATCTCCTCAAGAAGATCACAAGCATAGAAAAATTCACAGATGAGGAATTTCAGGAAGGACAAAAGGAACCTTACCAGAAAATTGTCGATAAGATAGATACCGAAATCATTCCAGCTGTGAAGAAAGTCTTTCAGGTTCTGGAACCATTAAAAAGCGCAAGAAAAAGGGATTGCAGGTTATTTGGTGGCTATTTCAAAGCCTGGAGAGAAATGCTAAAGCTTGAGGAAAGTTATGAAAAGGCAGGTAATCAAAAGGAATTGCGCGCTCTGGATACCTTTTTCAACAGGGTGCTTCCAGATCTTGAAAAGTTGCTGGCTTATATCGGCAAAAGAAGGTTAAGTCCTTCGGAATACCATAAGTATCTTTCAATAAGGCTCAGGAACGAATCTTTTAAGGAATGGGTGAATTTCTCCGATCGAGTGGAAATTCAACCACTTCTCAGTGCCAGATTTGCAAAAAAGGCAGTCAAATTCTTTGCAGGATTCAGAGATGGTTCTTATCCTTCTGTGAAGCTTAATCCCCTTTACAGTTTTTCTCAATACAGCGAAAATCGGCCGAAAGATTTGCTTCTAACCCGCGAAAAGCAACAGAGGCTTAATTTCTATCTCGCTGTCAGCAGAGCCGAAGATTTGCTCTATTTCACATACCCTGAATCCACCGTTGAAGGGGAACCGATTCTGCCTTCTCCATATCTAAAAGAAGTCCTTTTGAGTGCCCATGTAAGCTCATATAGTTATGGCAGATCCTCCGGGAGAAAGGAAGGGGTTATTCCCACGCTTGACAAGGCAATGAGCCTTGAAGAGTTAAAAATAGCAGTTGCCAGATATTTTCGCACACCTCTCTGGATGGAGGTGAAGTCAAAAGCTGAAAAGCTCTCACTTGCCTTTGATTTTGAAAGCTTTTTTCAAGACCTTTCGCTGTTTCACAGGCACTTTGACTGGCAAATTAAGGACACCAGTTTGATTGAAAAACGTATAAGCAGAGTTTTTAGTTACTCCCGCCTTTCTACCTACCAAAACTGCCCCTTCAAATTTTTTCTCAGTTACTTGCTCAAATTGCCAATGGGTACTGAAACGCTTTTTGAACTTTCTGAACTGGAAGAAGGAAATGTTTACCACGCTGTGCTGAGTGAGTATTTCAAGGGAAAAGAGCGCGATCTTGAAAAGCTCATCTCAAATCAGCTGAAGGTTGTTCTGGATACGGATAGGGAAATCATATTTAAGTTCGAACTGCAAAGACTAAAAGAAGTTCTGGAAAAGTATCTATACGAAAAGGAAGCAAAAAGACCTCAGAAGATGAAAAGAGATTATATTCCCGCTTTCTTTGAGATCTCCTTTGGTGAAAAGAAAAACCCGATAGAAATAGTCGAAGGCATCTTTCTTAAAGGTAAAATCGACAGGATAGACGTCGACGAAGAATCGAGAACTATGTATATAATTGATTATAAGCGAGGAGAGGGTAGTGGCGAGAAAGACCAATTGATACTATATTCAATAGCTGCAGAGAAACTCTTCGAAAATGAAGGCTATAACGTTGAAGGCGGTACTTTTCGCCCGCTTCTGGGCACCAAAGCGTCTAAAGACAGCTTTGTCATTCTCAACGAAGAAGATGGTGCGGACGAGAAAATCTGGAAATTCTTAAGAAACAGTTTTAACAGGGAATATATAGAAACAAAGGTTAAGGAAATAACGGAAGGGATTTTCTCCGGAATTTTCAAGCCAAAAATATTGGAAGAACGAAGTTACTGTTTCCAATGCGATTATTCGAAAAACGCCAGGATATGTCCTGTTCTCTTATGGAGAAAATCAATGGAGGAAAACTGAATGGAAACCGGAGTTAATAGTGATATATTCATTGCCGCGTCAGCAGGCACTGGAAAAACTTATCGCCTTGTGAAGCACTATGTGTCTATATTTGAAAGGGCGTTTAAACTTAATGAAAAGCTTGACGTCCACAATGTTGTGGCAATAACTTTTACCAGAAAAGCCGCGAAGGAAATGAAAGAAAGGGTTATGAAAAACCTTGACGAAAATATTGAACGTGGGATTCCGGGTAACTGGCTTTCACTGAGAGCGAGAATGGTAAATGCCTGGATTTCCACAATCCATTCCTTCTGTGAGAGAATACTGCGTGAAAGCGCTACTTATCTCGGCATGGATCCAGGGTTTCAAGTCCTTACCGGCATCAAACGCGTAACTCTTGAGAATAACGTTGCAAAGAGCTACTTTTTGGAACATATTGAAGAGCTGGAACCTGTTATAGAGCTCATTGGAATTGATGACACCTTCAAATTGCTTAAAAATATGCTTGGAAACCATAGAAACAAATTAAAAGTATCCAGAGCAATGCAAAGGGCGTTAGAACCTCATGAAATAGGAGAAAAGGGGATCAAAGCGTTAAAAGCCACTGAAATTCTCGAAAAGCACTTTAATGGCATCACCAGGCTTTACGATCAGGAATGTTTGAGCTCAAATTATCTGGACTTCGACGACTTGCTGACTAAAACCCGGGAACTCTTGATGAACCATCCTCAGGTACAGCAGAAATATATCAGAAGGTTCAAATACATCCTGGTTGACGAATTTCAGGATACTGACGAACTTCAAAAGGAAATTATAGATTTGCTGCATGTTGAAGGGAGTAACTTCCTGTTCTTCGTAGGTGATGCGAAACAGTCAATCTATAGATTCAGAGGAGCAGACGTTACAGTCTTCAACCGGACGAAAGAACACTTTGAGCTCAACGGAAAACCAGTTGAAGAGCTTGATACAAACCGCCGCTCCCACCCCGATATTGTAGAATTCCAGAACAGGCTTTTCAGTAAAATAATGATAAATGATTTCTCCGGGAAATATTATAAAGCTTATTATGAGAAAGAGATAAAGGCTCTTCCATACGATTCCAGCGAATCAGAATCGAGGGTGAGAGTGCTTCTTTCCGATCAGGCAGACGATTCAAAAGAAGTGGCTAACTACATTTCCAGGCTTCTTCAAGAAGAGCTTACTTTCAGGGATAAAAGCGGAAAAACCGAAAAGCGAAGGATTCAGCCAGGCGATATCGCCATACTTTTAAGGAGCTTCACGAAAATCACAAAATACGAAGAAGCTCTTGAAAATCTGGGAATACCTTACTACACAGTCGGAAGCCGTGAGTTTTACAACAGACCTGAAGTTGCAGGCCCCCTTGCCTGGCTTGATATGGTTGTAGACCCCCTCGATGACAACGCGTTCACAAGATTTCTTCTCTCTCCTGCTTTTGGAGGCACTCTTGATGAAATCCTGAGTTTGAAAAGCGCTGGCAAGACTTTTTATGAGGGCCTTGTAAACACGCGAGATGAGAAATTTGCAAACCTTGCAGAACTGTTCAAAAAGCATTCCACTTTAAAGCACCTGCTATCACCCAGTGAATTGCTTGAAGATTTCATTATTTCCACTAATTATCTTCCAAAGCTGGCAACGCTAAAAGGTGCTGAGCGAATGATAAGCAATGTCAACAAGATGCTGGATATTGCCAAAGAACTAGACAATTTGGGAACAAGCCTGAGGGAGCTTTCTGCCACGTTGAAAGCTTTTGTAGACTCTTCGGACGAAACAGAAGCAAGTCTTGAAACAGAGGAATCCAACAGTGTTAAATTGCTGACTGTTCACAAATCCAAGGGTCTTGAATTCCCAATTGTTGTGGTTGCCGATACTTTCTGGAGGGAGAAAACCTCGAACAACCATTTTCCGGGAATCTTTTTCGATAAAAGCGAGTACTTTCTCATCGAAGAGAAGCCGTCAGATAGAAGCAAAACCCTTCAATCGAAGCTTTACATCGACGAGATGGAAAAGATATATGAAGAAGAAAAAAGGACCCTTTATGTAGCTTTCAGCAGGCCGCGAGACCTCCTTATTGTAAGCTTGAACGGTAAAGCAAGCGCTATAAGGCCCTGGTCGCAAATGCTGTTAGGCACGCTATTCACCCAGGAAAATGACGAAAAGGAACTCCTTGATGAATTTGAGGGTATAGTTGAAATAGAAACCTCTGGCAAAGGTTTTCTCTACACTCACCGGAATAGTGATGAACAGGAAGAAGGGGAACTGCCAGAAATTCGTATAATACAGGGATTTTCACAAAAAGCGCAGATTGAATATGTCTCACCAAGCCTTTTAACACAGGAATTTGAGATATCTTTGGAACCCCGTTCCGGTGAACTAAATCTGGAAAGAAACCCCGCTGAGCTCGGAACGCTGGCGCACGCATATTTCGAGGCGGTAGGGCTTGAAGGACAGCTTGGGCGGATAACACTTAACGGCCTCCTCAAAGGTGGTAAGCTGGGATATGTTGATAGAACCCGCTTTACCCCGGAAGAGGATCAAGAAGTAAGGAATATTTTGTCAAAGCTCACAGAACATCCTCTTGTCAAAGAAATTGAAAGTGCTCATAAAGTGTACAGTGAGCTTAAAATTCAGAAAAAACTGAAAAATTATATTCTTCTTGGAATTTTAGATAAAATTTACCTGACAGAGAAAGGCTGGAAGATAGTTGATTTCAAATTTGCCTATCCGGACAGCAGGCTCAAAGAAAAATACGAATTTCAGTTGAAGTTCTATATGTACATTGCCAGGGAACTCTTTGATATAACAGAAGCGAAGTTGTTTTATCTAAAAGATGGAAGCGTATCAGAGCCGATAATTCTTGAAGAGGGTTTTGAGAAAGAATTAGTGAAAAAAATTGAAAGTTTTGGAGGGGATAGCGATGGAAATTAAAGTAAGGCCTACAAGAAGAGCTTTCGTAATCAGATATCTCATCTATCCATATTACCTCATTGCCGGACTTATAATGCTTTTTTGGAAGGACCTGTCATTGCTTCATGAAAGTGATTATCTTCTTTACCTTTTGATATGGGGTATATTGACTGTATTGCCTGGCCTTATTCTCGCCTTTAAGCGAAGAAAGTTTAGTTGGTTTTTCTGGCCACTTGCTTTGAACCTCCTTGGCTGGGGTAGCCAGTTTGTTTTTAAGAGCGAAGACTATGCGTATTATGTGAAAAATGGCCCATATCTTGCCTTCATTGCGGTATCAGTTGTTGCAGTAATTTTTATCGAACTATACAGGATATCGATAAGATACACAATTTCCACTTCAGGAATAGAAATTACATCGGGGATTTTTGGCGCCAATAACCAGCTCATTGTCAATAAGCATATTACAAATGTCCTTCTTAAAAGGAACTTTCTGGAAATGTTACTCGGTGTGGGGCATGTTATTCCGGTAACTTCCTCTGGAATGGGAGCCGGAGACACAGGTGTTATAGGTGGTTTCACAGGAAGCGCGGGAGTGAAAGGCGCAAATGTAGGGGGCTTTGTTGGGAAAACATCCAGTGTAAAGGAATTTGTAGCTGATCCCAGAAATTGTATCTATGGTGTGCCAAACCCAAGAAAAATAATGGAGGAAGTCAAGAAGAACCTTACAGGGCAAAGCGCTTAGCACCTTCAAGAGATTCACGACTTCACGCTTATAAAGGCCATCAGCTGGTGGAATGACGTTCAGTTCGTTGTTGGTTGTAGGTTGTGGGTCGTACGTGAAAATCTTTGATTAGAATCCTTTTAGAGTTATCTCGAGCTGCTTCATCGCGCTATATTGCAGCGATTATGCTGAGCTAGCGCTCAGGCAATGCGTGACTCCGTCACGGCTCTGCATTCCTCCAGAATGGCTCTGCGCCTGCGGCGGAGTCGTTGTAGGTTGTGGGTTGTAGGTTGTACGCAAATCACTGGCGATCAAGAACCGAGAAAGAGTACCGACGCATTATCAGTTGTCGTTCCACCAGTAGTCGTTCCATCAATTGTCGCTCTATCAGTTGTCGTATTACCATTTGTCAGCCTCTGCAAGCGTCAACCTCGTGAGCGTCGCTCCACCAATTGTCGTATTACCAGCTGTCGCATTATCAACCGTCGTTCCTCAAAGCACGTTACTCGGCTTTTCAAGCAACCCACAACCAACAACCCACAACTGACAACTGCCTTTAGACCCCAGACCCTGTTTTACAATACAAGCAGAACATGATACGGTGATATGTCTATGCCAAGGGATTTCAGGTACATGAGCTCCGACCATTTAGGCAACAACGATTTCCTTGTGTACTCAGGAAAGGCTATCTCCACTGGAAGACCAAGAATTAATGCAAGTTCGTCGGCAATTTGAAAGGGAGGCAATAATTTTCCCCTTTCGACAGCTGATATATATCCGGGATTTCTGCCAATCTTTGCAGACAATTCCCTTTGAGTTAAACCTTTTTTCATTCGAGTGTAGGCGAGCAATTCCAAAAGTTCCACCCCTTTTTGTGCTTGTTAAATGGAGGAGATTTTCTATCCAAAAGGAATTCAGGAAATAGTTCTTCAACTGGCATTTCAAAAAATGCAGCAATTGTGTCTGCGAGAAAGAAGTCTGTAACCTTGACTTTCCCGGTTTCAATCCTCGATAAAGTGCTCCTGCTAATGCCAAGCTTTTTTGCCAGCTCTTCTTGTGATATGCCTTTTTTTGCTCTCATGTGCTTTATCGACATTTAATACCTCCACAAATTAGTATTCATATGTATACTATCACAAAATAAGCTTCCTTTTGAAGGGTTGACTAAAATTTGCACAAAAAAAAACAGCCGGTTTCCGGCTGTTTTTGGCGTGCCCGGGGCGATTTGAACGCCCGGCCTCCAGATCCGCAGTCTAGCGCTCTATCCAGCTGAGCTACGGGCACACGAAAATGGCGGAGAGGGAGGGATTCGAACCCTCGGAGGGTAAAAAACCCTCACTTGCTTAGCAGGCAAGCGCCTTCGGCCGCTCGGCCACCTCTCCACCTACCTTTAGATTCTATCACGGGTTAAAGTGGGTGTCAATATTGCTTTTTAGCTGGCACACCGCAATTGGCTGTGAAAAACTTCAGGTCTTTAGTTCTTAGCGCTGTGAGATTACCGCCATATACACATCCTGTGTCCAAACCTATTTTATCTTTCAGGATCAACGGTCCACCAAATTTCGGAGTATGACCAAATACAACTATCTTACCTTTTAGAAGGGTTTTTGAATATATGAATTCATCTCTAATCCAGAGAAGGTCCTGTTCACTTTGTTTAGCCATTTCTATTCCGGGTCTTATCCCTGCGTGCACGAAAAGATATTTGGAGTTTTCATAATAGAGTTTTGTGGCTTTGAAAAAATCCATATGCCTATCCGGAATATTCTTTATACTACCATAACTACGCAAAGTAGCCTCCATACCGTTCAGTTCCCAATACCTGCCCCAGGGACCACCGGATAAGTAATGAAGCAACATAGCTTCGTGATTGCCTCTCAAAAAAATACAACGATATTTCTGGTCGAGGCTTAACAAAAAATCTACCACTTCTTTTGATTTAGGGCCTCTGTCAATATAATCACCCAAAAAAACGAGTGTATCACTTTTTTTGGGATTAATTTTTTCAATGAGTGATTTAAGAGGATTCAGGCAACCGTGAATATCTCCTATTGCGTATAACGTTAGAAGACCCCCCTCATTATAAATAACCAAAGGAGTGAAAAGCCTATTCCCAATATAGGGCTCAAGAGCCATTCAATTTTGCCGGTTTTCGAGAAAAACAACCTGTACAAAATCCCCGCTAATACCACTATGGCAAGCCATTCAAAAAGTCCGGCAAAGGTGAATATATACAGCGCCAATCTTTCTGAAATTCCAACAGAATCCTTCTCTACTCTGGAAACTACCCCTTTTCTGAAAAAATATGTCACTCCCACAGTGGCAAGCAACATTCCCAGCAAATACCAGCAAAATTGGGTTGTGACATAGGAGTTCTCAAAGAGGTCTCTGCTCAAAAAAGACAGCAGCAAGAAATAACCAAAGGCTATTACTTCTACAAAATCATCGGCAAGAACTTTTCTTAGATAAAGCACTCCCAATTCCCCGGCAACGGCGGCAGCAAATAATAAAATTCCAAGAGAAGTTGTCAGTAGAGAATCAAAAGTGAAAGCCAGAAAAACGAGAGCTGCCCATATGAAATGTTTCCAGTAGTTCAGCTTTTCAAGATCCTTTAACTTGTAGCTGTTTACAAAGGCGTGGTCTGCCACAAGATAGCTAACGAGAAAATGCAATGGCATTTATCTTCTACCTCCTGTCCTGTTCTTTTCTTTCCATGGTAACACAGGAACCGCCATGGTGGCAACAACCAGTGCGATAAAAACACCTGCCGCCATGCTGAGTCCAAAATCCCTTAGCAGCTTTCCCTGTGCAAAGGCAAAGCTTGAAAAGGCGAGTATAGTCGTTGCCGATGACATGGCAACTGATTTAAGAGTTCTTGCAGTTTCATAGGGATTTTTAGAAGAAGAACTGTGAATCATATGTACAAGACTATCTACGCCGATCCCTATTATAAGAGGTGCTGAAATAATCGTGATGAAGGAGGTATCTATGCCCAATATTTCCATGAGCCCAAACATTGCTATGAGAATGCCTGACATGAGAATGAGAATTCTTATGCTGTCATATATATTTCTTCTGTCAATCCAGACTATTATGAATACCAGAATGATTGCCACAAGAGAAAGCGGGAACGAGACGCCTTTAACAGTATCCATGAGATAGTAAAATACCTGAGGATAACCCCCGACATATTCCTGAAGATCCCCCAGGCTGTCGAACAGGGTTTTTATCACGTTATTCCTGTAAATTCTATTTTTTGGCTCAGCGTTGATAACAAAATATTGCTCGCCATCGGGAGCTTCATAGATTAATTGCTTTTTCAGGGAAGCTGGAAGATTACCTGCAACGAAATTTATTAATTCATCCGGGTTTTCAATATCTTGTGACTTGTCAATGAGCTCAATAATTGAGTCATAATATTCAGCTTTTTTCAAGAGGCTCTCCAAAACGGGAGACCCCCTAAATGCGTTGACTTTCTTCACAAGAGACTTAAACTGGGAAAGATATTGTTCCTCATCTCCACGAACCAGATCCATGAGTGAAAAGAGGTTTCCAATATGAGGGTTTACTTTTATCTTATCGTATACAGTCTTCAGTTCATCGGGCTTTACAATGAAAGGCACAGTATTTGCAATGCTCGCTTTGAATACCCTTTCAATCAAGCTGAGAGTAGAAAGCATCTCTGATTTCTCAGCCATAAGCCCGGGTGGAGTATAGGAAAAGTTGTTTAGATTGGATATTCCAAGATAGCTCAAAAACATCAGGAAAAGTATCACGACAGTAAGTGATATTCTACGGAATTTTTTCACGGAGCCGGAAATATAGTAAAATACCTTATCCAGTGAATGAATATTTGCCGCCGCTCCACCTTTACTGATGCTGTTTAAAGAAATCGCTGGCAGGAAAAGGTACATTACCGCAAAAAAAACAGAAATACCTATCGAGGTAAGCACGCCGAGCTCTCTAACAGCCGGGGCATTTATCAATGCAAGGATGACAAATACAAGGGCGGTTGTAACCATGCTGACAAGAAGGGGTTTGGTAATTGCACTGTAAGCATTTGTGAGCATTGAGCGTTGAATTTTGTTTCTTTTTGACTCATCGGATAGCCGGGTAATCATATGAATGCCGTAATCTATACCCAGACCAAGAGTAATGGCATTTACGAAGGTCGTTACGATATTAAGCTCTCCAAAGATAAGGTATGCGATTCCCAGAGTAATAAGCATCGCAACGATCAAGGAAAGAAAAATGTACAGCGTAATTCTCAAGCTGGAATATGCAGCGTAAAAGAGCAATGCGATCCCGAGAAGCGAAATAATGGTGGTTATAGCAAAATCACGATTTGCCTGTTTATAAGACTCATAGGTTCCGAAATGATCGCCGGTCAAGCTGTAGTCTATGTTGAAGGGTTTTAAGATGCCCTTTATCCATTTCTTCAGTTCGGGTATTGCTTTTGTGACATAGTCTATATCAGCTGAGGTGCCATTTAGTTTCAAACCCATGACAAGAATCATAGGGTCTTCTTCTGGGAATTCATCTGGAAGTCTTATATAGCTTTCGTAACTATCCGCTGCTTCGGGGTTGTTGATTTCCCGGTATATGTTCATCAATTGCCATAGAGAAGTGCCTGCATTGTGTATTGCGGTAAATTCATAGTTCAGAAGTTTTTCAAAATTGTCACTCAAATCAAAGCTGGCATTGAAAGAAGGCACTTTTTCTGGATCAACAAGAACCAAACCCATTGGCCCCAATTCAGATAAATAATCGAATTTCACAAATCCTTTGATGTATGGGGAATCTTTTGAAGAATCAAATAGAGCTCTGGCAGCTCCCTTTAACTTTTCGATTCCTTGAGAACTTTTTTCAAAGGTTTTTAGCACAACATAAGTGATATCCCCCGTGCTTGAATTCTCCATAAACTCTTTATATCGCTTTATTACAGGGTCATCCGGCGGAAGGATCTTCATAAGATCTGAATTTACGACCAGCTTACTGGCGTAGTATCCTCCCACTACGGCTAAAAAAATGAAGACAGCGATTATGGGCAATTTGTAATTTATTACAAAAGAAGCCAGCTTTCTCATTCCACCACCACTCAAAAGGGCTAAAAACTACACCACTCTATTCGAATATAACAGATAATGACCCTGATTTGTTTCTTTATTAGCGAAATTACTCATTGGTCTGCTTCAGGAAAAAGCGAAGTGGCAGCTCTTCAATTCGATAATTATCCAATATGGTCCTGGCTTTCGCTGAAAGATCATCATTATCGCAAATGGCTATCGATCCATTGCCTGATACTGACTTTAAGATATAATCTCCGAGAGACTTTTCCGTGAGCTCGAAAACTTCGCCCGGGGTGAAATTTTCCTTTGAAATATTTTGATACTCATTATTTGAAATGATACAGAATCCGCTTCCGTATTCAATGAAAAAGGATCCGTAATCCCTGATTTCCTTGGTTAGCCTTTTTGTCCCGAAAAAATAAGAATATTCACTTTCGGGTATTGCGTTTTTCCCGGTTTCTATACGGGCATAGAGAACGAGCTTCTGATATTGTGAGTAATCAACAGAAACCAATCCCAGTTTTCCTTTTCTAGCGATATAGCTCCAGGTACCAAGTCCGAGTTCTTTTGCGTGTTCTATTACGGCACTTGCATGTGAGATCGCTTTCAGTCTTTCAGCAGCATCTTGTAATGGCTCATAAAGAGCGGGTACAGTGCGAAAAAGAGGAGCCGGGATTCTCTTGAAAAGCTGCTCTTTGTTATCTATACCCGCTTTATAAAGGATAAAAACACCGAATAATAAAGCTATTAAAGAGAGAATAAGCACATAACCGGCAAAGCGCATATTATTTTAGTTTTTCTTCGATAACTTTTAGGGCTTCTTTGAGCTGAACATCATTATCAGGATCCAGCTCAACCTTTGACACCGTGAGCTCGCTATTGTTATTTGTGCTGATTGTGGCTTCGACGGTTATATCAGGTTCAATGCCTTCTAAGTGAATGTCGGAACCATTTGGTGTAAGATAATGCGCTGTTGGCAACCAGATTTCCCCTCCGTTAGATAAGTGGTAAACAGTTTGTACTGCTGCTTTACCAAAGGTCTTTGTTCCAACGACCGTTGCAATACCGTGGTCTTTTAACGCACCGGTAAGGATTTCGGAAGCAGATGCACTACCACCATTTACTAGAATTACCATGGGTTTAGCTTTGAGCAATTCACTGAAATATCCGCCCCAGGATCGGTAAACTTCCTTGGATCCTTCCCTGTCCTTAATAGTGATAACCGTTTTCCCTTCAGGAAGAATCAGGCTTGCTATTCGCAAGACACTGCTTAAAAGACCACCGGGATTGTTTCTCAGGTCTATTATTAGACCATCGGAGTTGATTACGTTGCTCAGTGCCTTTTGAAATTCTTCATAGGTCGGTTCGCTGAATTGGGTTATCCTTATATAGCCAACTTTATTTCCAGAATAATCAATGTGCGAATATTTCACCGTCTTAATCTTGATCTCTGCTCGTGTGATGGTTATCATCAAAGGTTCTTCAACCCCTTTTCTGAGAACCTTTACCTCCACCTTTGTATCAGGCTCTCCTCTAAGGAGATTGACTGATTCGTAGTATCCTGTTTCTGAAACAAGATGGCCATCTATTTCCACGATGAGATCGCCTGTAAGGAGTCCTGCTTTTTCAGCAGGGCTATCTACCATAGGAGCAACTACCTCGAGGCAATCATATTCTGTATTGTATTGAACGACCGCCCCAATTCCTCCGTATTCAGACTTCGTATCAATAACGTTTTCGTTAGTTTCAATTGGGGTAAAATACCACGCAAAGGGGTCTTTGAGCCCTTTCATTACGCCTTTCAAGGTTTCATTCAAAATGGTGTCATAATCAATATTTTCCACATCGTAATAAGACTTCTGGACATAGTTCATTATCTCAAAAATCGGCTGAAACTTTGTGAGCATTTCTTCGTATTTCAGGCTTTTAAATGCTCCAAATACAAAAATGCTGGCAATCAGCGCCGTTATAGCAACCATTTTAAAGATCTTTCTACTCTTCATATTTTTCGCCTCCCCTAGAGACTTTTACTCCAAAGATTAAATAAGCAGTGTGCCCGACCATTCTATCTTCCGGTCTGAACCTTTTTGGATTTGTTTTCATCTTTCTGATAAAGGTTTCCCAAACCTCTATATCAACAACCTCTTTTTCATTTAGAGATTCGAGTACTGATTGAACCTGATTGACAGTAGGACAGAGAACGCAAAGCCTTCCTCCGCCTTTGAGTGAGGAAAGGACTTCACTCAAATAGGGAACTGGATCGGGAACATCCAGAAAAAATGCATCTGCTCCTTTTTCATCAATGCCGTCTCCTATGTCTTTTAATTTGAACTCTACCCTATCCCCTATCCCGAGCTGATCGATGTTTTCTCTTGCGCGTTCCAGAAATTTTTCTCTTCTCTCATAGGAAACTACTTTTCCTTTTGAGCCGACATATCTTGCAAAAGCACCGGTCATTGAACCGCTACCCGAGCCACATTCAATTACAAGATCTCCTTCTTTTATATCAAGCATCAGGATGATAAAGCCCATATCTTTCGGGTACACGATTTGTGTTCGCCGATTCAAATTGAATACATAATCAACGATACCAGGTTTTAAGATGTGAGCTTTGCTCCTGCCTATTTTAATTGTGTCTCCATATTCTTTACCGATGATTTCCTCGTGCAAAATGTTGCCAAGATGTGTACCGAATATACTGCCTTCTCTCAATGTTATCAAATAACGAGAACCATCATCAGTGAGCACAAGTACCCTATCACCGACTCGAATCAAGATCAAAACCTCCTGAGTTTCATTATGCTTTCTATAAGGGCATCGAGTTCGGAGATGTCACCCTTTTCATTCATCTCAACTATGCATTTATGGGCGTAGCTTTTTGCCACGAGCTCAGAGACTTTCGACAAAGCTGAAACAACCGCGGACACCTGTATCAATATATCGCTGCAATCGCGTTCTTCTTCTATCATTCGTTGGAGACCACGAACCTGCCCCTCTATCCTCTTTAGCCGTTTCACCAGATCTTCCTTTGAAATTTCCTCCATCTAATCATTCTCCTTTCTCGCTAATATCTAAATGTGCTTCCGCCTATGAATTCTCTCAATATTGAAGTTCGTGGGATTTCTTCCATAGCAGTAACCGGTAAGAAGTAATCGATGAATCTAAGCAACCGCTTGGCTTCTGCGAATTCCGGCCTTGAATTGTCTATTTGCAGAAGCAGTGGTTCAGCGAACATCTTCAATACCGCCAGCTCGTATATAAGAGCTGAATTGAACATCACATCGGCCTGTTCCTGGAAGGGGAATATATATTTTTCTTCACCTTTCCTGACGTTTCCCCACATTTTTATTGTATCAAGAGCAGTGTGCCCGCGGTAACGATAATCCCTCACTATTCTTCTCAGTAATCTGACATCTGTGGTGGGAATTCTGTTCATATCATCGAGATTCATCTGAGTCAGGGCACTTACATATATCTTAAATTTTTTCTCAGGCGGAACATCTTTGCTCAGTTGTTCGTTAAGTCCGTGTATCCCTTCAACGATTATGGGTTGATCTTCATCAATTTTTATGGAATTTTTTCTAAATCCGCTTTTCCCCTTTCTGAAATCGAAACTTGCCAGATGCACTTCTTTTCCTTCCATCAGCTGATTCATCTGCTCGTTGAACAGTTCAAGGTTTAATGCATTTATAGATTCAAAATCATAATTTCCGTCTTCATCTTTTGGTGTTTTCTCTCGATCGACGAAGTAATCATCCAGAGAAATTTGTATTGGACGAAAACCGAGAACTTTAAGGTGGAGCATGAGCCTTTTCGAAAAGGTGGTCTTCCCTGAGCTCGATGGGCCTGCAATCAATATCAACCTTGTTTTTTTCCTTTTTCCTATTTCGTCGGCGATGTTGGCAATCTTCTTTTCATGAAGAGCTTCGGCAATTCTTATCAATTCTGCTGTTTCATCATCTCCTGAAGCGATAATACTGTTTAGCTCACCCACCGTTTTTACGCCGAGTATTTTTCCCCAATTTTCATGTTCCATAAAGACATTAGCGAGTTTAGGGCGGTCAGAAAATTCCGGAACTTTTGATGGAGAACTGTTGGTTGGAAGGTTGAGAATGAAGTACTTTTTCTTATAGGGAAGCAACTTGAACCATTTCAAATTGCCTGTCGAAACAGGCATATAGCCATAATAATAATTAAAAAACTCACCACAGCGGTAGATGTTAACGGTGCTTTTTTTTTCGGTATTTGAAGAGAATGGCTTTTTCCCGCTGGTTGTCCTCCGAAAAGAGTTTAATTGCTTCGAACTTGTTGATAGTTTCTTTAATGAAGGGGAGGTCCAGTTCGACTATTTTTTGCATTTCTGATTCAATGGCCTTTAGGTCAAGGATGCCCTTCTTCATATCCGGAACTTCACACACCAGACCGGAGCCGAGCGAATGATGAACGTAAAGCTTGACCTTTCCGTATAGCTGCCTTACAGCCATAAAGAGGACAAAGAGAATACCTCGTGTGTATATTCTCAGACCGTCTCTATCCCTCAAATCAGCGAATTCAATCTCAACATTCTGATATATCTTTTTTATCAATTCGGCGATGGAATTATTCAATCTTGCAGCCATAATGGGCGAGTCAAACTTATCCTGGTAAAATTTCGCGATTTCTGAGAGGGCAATTCCCTCTGGAAAAAAGCCTTCTTCATTGAGGTTTTTTACTTTGACTTTAATTTGTTTCACGCTTTCATCCCCCTTGCAATCTTGACACCTAAAAAGGGTGGTGTTAGAATCTTTATGTACTGTATTGGGGCGTAGCCAAGTTGGTAAGGCATCAGATTTTGGCTCTGAGATTCGGAGGTTCGAGTCCTCCCGCCCCAGCCAGAACTAAAACGGGGTGGCCTGGCCACCCCGTTTGTTTTATTCAGTGGCTTCTGATGTGGGTGATGCTGAAGGCGTTTTTAAGAGTCCCTCAATTATTGAAATTCTTGAATTTATGTTTTCGTCGCCGGGCATTAAATTATCCAGTTCTTCGAGATAGCGTTTTTCACCCATAAGGTAAAGCTGATATACAGGTGTATCCGCATAAACATTTGCCAGTTTCTCATAGGCATCCACAAGTAAGAAAAGCGAATTCAATTTTAGATCTGTGGCTACATCTGTGGGATTGATAATTTTCTGATTGAGCTCCTGTTCAATGCTCTGAAGGGGATAATCTATAAGGAAACTTCTGGCACTATCTCCAAAATATTGCTTGTAGTAGTTTACATAGCTTTCCAGTGTTGAAGGATCCATAAGCAGTGGTTTTAAATTCTGATTGTATTTTTGCTCATTGAATCTGTAAACGATTTCGGGGTTTGTGTTGTCCACATTGTATGCATATTCAACCACTTTGCTGGAATAGGGTATGTTTTCATAGAGGAACATGACAACGCTCTTAAACTTTGAGTTTAGGCTTTCTTTCACTGTTTCGAGTTCAGCGAGCCTTTCTGTGACGGCATCTTTTTCTGCCAGTCCCAGTTCTTCTTCGTAGTCCTTCAGCCTTTTTGCATCTGAGTACAAAGTCTTCAGCGCATCATCTGTGCTATCAGATAATTCATCAATTTTGCTCTGGATATCCTCGGTAGAGAGGGAGAGCACAGTTGCTGGGAGGCTTTCGTATAACTTTTCCATGTCCTTCAATTTGTAAATTTCTGAATCGAGGTTATTTAGCTTTTCATCGGCGAGTTGCACGTAAAGAGCCGGGACGAGGAAACTGCTTGAAATGATTATATTTCCTTCAGAATCGAAAAGTGTGCTTTCGAGCTTTTCAAAGAATGCGGTTTTTGCTTCTTCACTATCAGCTTTTTTGTATTCTTCATAGAGCTTGAGATCAGGCTCATTAATAACATAGCCAAAAGCTTCCTTGGTTTTGTATTCTTTGAGCCAGTTGGTGAACTCCTGATTCTGGTAATCACTTTTCACCTGATCATAAACAGAACTCTTCACCAGTTCATCATAGGTATCAAAAGTGGTTTTGGTGGCTACTTCTATGAGATGATAGCCATATTGGGTTTCTACCGGACCTACGATGACTCCGGGAGTAGCGCTGAAAGCTGCTTCTTCAAATTCAGGAATCATTTGGCCATGCCCAAAGCTGCCAAGGCTTCCTCCAAGGGAAGCAGATTGCGCGTCAATTGAGAACTCACTTGCTGCCTCGGAGAAAGAAATTTTGCCACTCTCAATCATGCTTTTTATCTCAGTGGCACTGGCCTCAGAGTCAACAAGTATGTGACTTGCATCAACTTTTTCGTATTGGTTCTTGATTTCCTCTTTGCTTTCTTCAAAATACTTCTTTACGTCGTTATCGATATTCGGGAAAACATCCTGAACAACCTTTGTCCTCAATAGATCGCCCGCGACATATTTTTCGACCAGGTTCCTGAAAGCATCTACCGAACCATAAAGCTGTTCTATCTGAAGTTTGTACTGATCGTTGGAAATGTATTGATTTACTATTTCGTCAACCTTAGCATTCAATTCTTCTTTTGTTGGGTATATTCCTTTGTCCAAAGCGTAGTAACTCAATATCTTTTGATCCACGAGGTTTGTTAATATGCCGTACCTGTAATCTATCTCGCTGGGAAGCTGTGAATCACCAAAATACGGGTCGAGTACTACACCCTGCCGTTTCAAGTTGTTTAAAGCGTCTTGAACTTCACCTGTAAACTCCGTATAAGTTATCCAGTATCTCTCATCATCAAGGGGAGAGCCGGCTTTTGTTAAATAAGCCACTGTATCCTCGATCTTAAGGCTTCCACTCGCTGGGTTTGGATTGTTGTTCCTGCTTGACATAAAAGTGGCTACCGACCACCATATAACTCCCGCTGCAAAAAGCACAGCGATCGCCCAGATAACTGGGACTTGAATTTTTCTGAGCCAGTGTCTTCTGTGCATCAATTCTCCCTCCACTCACCGTGATATCTACTATATCAACCAATAAGGGGAGGCATGCAACAGCCACCTCCCCCTGACAATATCAAATTATATCATAGCTAAAGCAAAAAAAATCAAAGTGCATGGCTTGTATCGAAAAAAATCTTCCGTTAAACGCCAGGCGAAATCTATCATTCGTGATTTGAAAATCAACCGGCATATATTCTGTAATCTATGTCCTTGAAAATGCCATCTATCCACTCAAGTGTCTCTAATTCATTTGGGTCAAGGGTATTATTTTTGAGTCTGTTGAGCAGGTCATTGAACCTTTTAATATGCGTTTTTGTCCTGTTTACGGCATATTCAACGGTTGTTCCTGTTGTCATTATGAAAGCCCAATCGCTTGATTGAGCTAACAGCAATTCCCTTGCCATCTGGTTAAGGGCTCTAATTTTCAGGCTGTCTTTTTCATTGTAGTATTCTCTTGCCAGAAAGATCATTTTCTCTATCATTTCGTCAAGATGCCGATAAATCCAATCATTCTTTCCGTTCAACCATACTTCATTATAACCGTTGGCACCCCAGGTGGATGCAGCGGGAGTCACTTCCTGTATAGTTTTTATATGACCGATCACTTCAGTAGGTGTTGCAGGAGTAATCTCTTTAATACCGGCAATTGCTCTAAAAAACTCTTCTATAAATTTGGGTCCTTCGAACCACCAATGACCAAAAAGCTCTGCATCAAAAGGGGCTACAACAACAGGTTCCACTCCATCAAAAGCTTCATAGAGCCTCTGGATTTGATCCCTTTTCTTTGTTGCGAAATCATGCGCATGCTCTTTGGTAGCATTAAAGGCTTCATCGATATCGTAATAATCTTTCTGGTTCAAACCCACATCCTTTGATGTTATCTTGTGATATTTGATGCCTGTGTTGTGCCTTTCACCGCTTGGATCAACATATGGGGCAACATACCAATCCTCACGATCAAAGCCAACATCTCTGTAAAATTCCCTGTAACGGCTATCGCCTGGATATCCAATTTCCGCACTCCAAACTTGCTGGCTGGATTCCGGATCCCTCGCAAACACAAAAACTCCTGAAGGAGTGATTACCGGCCTGTATACACCATATCTTGCTGTCGGTTCTGAAAACCATAAGGCGTGGGAATCCACGAAGAAAAAGGAAAGGTTGTTTCTCTTCAAATGTTCATCGACTCCTGGCATATAACCGCATTCGGCAAGCCAGATGCCTTTTGGCTGGGTACCCGTGTGCTTTCGGTATGTGTCAACCCCGAGCTTAATTTGAGCGTTAACCGCTTCGGGATATCTTGCCATCAAAGGTAAAAATCCATGAGTTGCATTACATGTTATTATCTCGAGGTTTCCATCACGCTGAAATTCCATAAAGGCTGAAACAATGTCTCCGTTTATCGATTCGTACAGCTCTTTCAATGCCTTGAAATCTTCGAGGTAGAATTTCGCCATTTTATGCTTTTTGGGATGTTCATCAGCAGTTCTTTTAACTTCTTTTTCAGATAGCTCGATGAGCTTGCTAATATGGGAGAGATATTTCCTTTTCAGATCGCGGTTGGAAAGCATTTCCATAAGTGGTGGGGTAATGCTCATTGTAATTTTATAAGGAATATTATCCTGTTTTAGTTTTCTGAAAACTCTCAGCAAAGGCAAATAAGTTTCACTTATGGCTTCAAAAAGCCATTTTTCTTCCATGAATTCGGGAAAATCCGGGTGATTGACATAAGGCAAATGTGCATGAAGCATTAAAACAAAATACCCCTTACTCATGCTTGGCACCACCACTTATATGGTCTCCGAGATATTTAACGAATTCTTCCGATGAAGGATTCATAAAACTGGTAACAGGTACGCCTATGTTTTTTTCATAGAAGCTTTTTTCGTCATCACTAACGACAACTTCCCTTGCTTTTCGTGCTGAAAGGTCTATCCACTTTTCAGTTTTCCCGAATTTGGGATGGTCAGAAGGTGTTCGCACGAGGTTTGAACGTAATAAAGGGAAGAATTCTCCTGATTTGTAATATCCTATTTCAGCAAGGTAATCCGCATCTGAAAGGTCAACATTAAAATACCAGTTTCCTGCGAAAGATGAAATTTGAATTTCCTTTGTTCTATGAGCGTTTTTTCCATTGAAAATTATGTTTGTGACATCATGAAGCCTTAACACCGGTTTCTCGGCGAGCAACCTTTGAATCAAGCCGGAAGAAAAATCCCAGTATGCGTAAACCCACTTTGGGTTAACCGGGAGCAGGACAAGCTTATCCTTGCCATAACTATCAGGTATATCAAAATCCATTGGTAGTGAAGGGTGCTGCTCTTTAGATTCATGTTGTTTAGAAGTGGTAGAAGAAACGCTTTTTACCATTTCCAATTCTTTTTTCAGTAGCTTCAATAGATCGCGCTTTTTCATAGTTCGCCTGATTCTCAGCCCCAGCATTTTAGCGAATTTTCTTATTTCCTGGATGCTTGGAGACGAATCGAGAAACTCTTTTAGCTTGTTTTGGTCCATAAAAAATCCCTCCCGTGCCATGTCATCAAAAGCTATATTTAATAATATCACAGCATGAGAGGTAATTACAAGTGGATATTGTCAGATATCTCGTTATATTTTTGATTTTCTTTATGAGATAACCTTAAATCCTATAATTCAATCAATTTTTCTTCTATAAAATTCGCCATAAAATCCCCATCAACTTTAAATTGTGCACCGGTTTCCAGAATCTTAACTGTTACAAGACCTTTTTCGATCTCCTCTTCGCCGATGATAAGAGCTATTTTTGCCCCTATTCTCGAAGCGTGCTTCATCCTGTTTCGAAGATTCCGGTCCATCACATCTACAAAAACGGATATATTTTTTCTCCTTAAACGCCTTGCGTATTCAAAAGCAAGTGTGAAAGCATTTTCTAACATCGGCAGAACTGCAATGGAAGCTATCTCCTCTGTTTCGGGCTTGATCCCCATGCTTTTCAAAACCATTATTATCCTTTCGATTCCTGCTGCAAAGCCAACTGCTGGAACGCTTTTCCCACCAACATACTCCACGAGGCCGTCATACCGGCCACCACCGAGTATCTGATTTTGACTACCGAGGGATTCTGCTCTTATTTCAAAGGCTGTTTTTGTATAATAGTCCAGACCTCTAACCAGTTTTGGATCTATTTCATAGTCAATATCGTTAGCACTTAACAGTTTTTGGAGTTCATTGAAGTGATTGGAACATTCATCGCAAAGGTATGTGTGGATTGACGGTGCATTTGCTGCAACCCCTTCATCAATCTTACAATCAAGAAGGCGCATTACATTGCTGTTGTAGCGTCTTTTACAATCCGTGCAAAGACCGTCTATTTTATCAGCATAGTAATCCTTAAGGGCTTCCTTATATTTCGGACGACACTTTGTGCATCCCACGGTGTTTATATAAAGCTTTGCGTCATCGATTTTCAATTTTTTCAGGAGATTCATTGCGAATTCTATTACTTCATAATCGGCTGTGGGATGAGAAGAACCAAGTGTTTCAACACCAATTTGATGAAATTGCCTTAACCTGCCGGCTTGCGGCCTTTCGTATCTGAACATGGGGCCAACATAGTAAAGTTTTATTGGTGCGCCAAGGTTTACAAAACCATTTTCCACAAAAGCCCTCGCAACACTTGCGGTACCTTCGGGCCTGAGAGTTATGGATCTTCCACCTTTGTCTTCGAAGGTGTACATCTCCTTTTGCACGACATCGGTGGATTCCCCTACGCTACGCTTAAAAAGTTCGGTAGCTTCAAAAATTGGTGTCCTGACCTCCTGAAAAGCGTAAAGTCTTGTAACTTCTCTTATGGCATTTTCAACATAGTGCCAATATTTCATCTCTTCAAAATAAATATCCTGGGTTCCTTTTATTCTCTTAATCATATGCTTCCATCCTTTCAGCCCTTTAGTTTTTCTTCTTTTGTAAGTGCAAGCTTCGCATCTTTTATCATTTTCGTTATTCCATATACAATTACCAGAAACTCCAGACGTCCCAGAAACATTCCCGCTGTTTCAGTCCAAATTATTCCGAGCGGTGCGTCGGGTCTGGTAATGCCAACAGAAAGCCCGACAGTACTCAATGCTGATGCGTATTCAAAGGCAGAATCAGCCAACGAATAACCATAAAAAGAAATCACCGCTGTTCCAATGCCAAATGTCAGGAAATACAGTGAAAAGATTATCAGAATTTCTTTTATCAAACTGGAATCTATATATTTTTTACTTTCCCCTTTCCAGATTTCGGTTTTTACCACCGCGCTCCTTGGAAGGAAAAATTCTTTTATTTCCACGCCAATCAGCTTTATGAGGGCATATAACCTGTACTGTTTGAGACCGCCAGAGGTCGAATCCATATCACCGCCGAAAATCATTAAAAGGGTCAACAAATAAAGTCCGGCAAATAAGCCTTTTTGGCTCCAATTGGCGAAATCAACCGTCGAAAAGCCGGTGCCAGTAAGTGCTGATACAGCCTGAAAAGTAGCGTGCCTGAAAGATTCCGAAGCGTGGTTAAAAAGAAAACCAAAGGTTGAAGCCATTAATAAAGGTGTAAATAGCAAAACAGTTATTCCCATAAGCTTTGGTTCGCCGTTTTTTAATAGGGCTTTAAAGTTGCCTTTCCAAAGAGCGTAATGTATGCCGAAACCCGTTGTTCCAAGAAACATCAAGATTATTATAACCGTTTCTATCTGGACGCTATTGAATTCGCCGATTGAACCTGTTCTGGTGGAAAATCCCCCGGTTGCCAATCCCGTTAGAGAATGGTTGAAAGCGTCAAACCAGCCCATTCCTGCCATTTTCAGTGCTATTACACCGAATATTGCATAGCTGAAGTAAATTACAAGTATGCGTCGAACTGAGCTTTTAACGTTCGGCACAAGGTTGTCAACCCTGCCTTCTGCGTGGTAAAGCCCGAACCCGCCCGGTCCTACTATGGCTGACATCATGATAATTGCAAAACCCGCACCTCCAAAGAATTGCATCAGACTACGCCATACGAGAAATATCTTAGGGATTTTTGTAACATTTACCAGTGTAAGGCCGGTCGTTGTCCAACCGCTGGTCGCTTCAAATACAGCCTGTGAGAAATTGAGAATGCCAGCAAAAATAAAAGGTAAAGCGGAAAAAATTATCCCGAAAACCCAAGCAAAAACGACTATAATGGCACCCTCTTGAACTGAAATCGGGGTTCCGGGTTTTACCTTCAGCCAGTATTTGAAAGCGAATCCGAAAGCCAGGCTAACGAGCGCTGAAGCTACGAATGAAAGGCTATCGCCCCATTCTTCGGGATACCAGAAGCAAAACAAAACCGGAATCATCAATATAATGGGAAAATAAATAAACAGGTTGCCGATATATCCAAATACAATTTGATAACGCTTTTTTAGGCTTAGTATGTACATTTACACCTCTCCCAGCAATGCTTCAAAAACTGAGGATTGAACAGTGGGCTTGCTAAGCACGATAAGCTGGTCTCCACCTTTGATGATGGTATCGCCGCGGGGAATAATTGTTTCTCCGCCTCTAATAATAGCTCCTATAACGCTTTCACGCGGAATCGCCAGTTCCATAATCCTTTTCCCGACAGCGGGTGATTCTTCTTCCATTTCTATTCGAAAAACGGAAATCTGTTCAGATGATGGGATAAGATTGGTGATTTGTTCCTTGAAAATTCTTTCTTCAATCGCTTGTGCAATAATATTTGTTGGGCTCACTGTTGTATCGATGCCCAATTTCTTAAATGCCGCTTCGTTGTCGGGATCGTTGATCAAAGCGAGGGGATTTTCAATTCCAAAAACTCTTTTTGCCGTTAAGCTCGCCACAAGGTTATCCTGGTCATTTGGCGTGAGCGTTACAAAAAGGTCTTTTGAAGTTATCTCAAGCTGCTCGAGAACATGCCTTTTGCTCCCATCACCGGTAATGATGATAGCCTTTTTAAGCCTTTTTGCTAATTCTTCATTCAGCTTCTCGTCTTTATTTACCAGTACTACTTGATGACCTTTGTTTAAAAGCCTTCTGGCTAAATGATATGCGATATTTCTTCCTCCAATTAGAAAAACCTTCAAGCTTCATCACCACCAGCAAATCCCAGAGAATTTTGGATTTCTTTTACTGCCAATAGTGTTGGACAGATGATTTCAACACCGAATTCCGAAAACATATCAATATTATTTGGGTCATAAACGCGTGCTATGACTCTGGAGACCTTGAAATACTCTTTTGCAATAAGAGCAGTCATTATGTTTGTGTTATCATCAGGAGTCAGTGCAAGTACAACATCTGCCTTTTCAACTTTAGCGGTTTCCAGAGTATCCAGTTCTGTGGCATCGCCAATTATTGTAAATCCAGTGAATTCAAAAGACAAAGAGGAGAACGCTTCTTCCCTTCTATCAACCACAACCACGCTGTTACCTTTCAAAGAAAGCCAATTTGCAATGCCTGATCCAAGTCTGCCACATCCAAAAATGACTATGTATAAGCCTTTGCTTTTTTTCTTGTTTAGTATTGACATGATCAATTTTCATCTCCCGAACCAATTTTGCCAAGCAGTTCTTTAGCTTCTTCATAATCTGGATCAAGGGCAAGTGCTGCGTTCAGATGCCTTCTGGCTAATTCTTTGTTCCACGAAAAAGCCAACAGTGCAAAAAGATAATGTGGTACAGGGGAATTAGGGAAATTAGCGAAAAGCTTCGAAACCAGCTTACTGGCCCGTAGATTTCCCCCTGCTTCTATTAAAGAAATGACTTCTTTCTTCTTCTTTGAAAGGGTTTCGGTGCTTATATAGCATTTTTCAAAGCTTTCAATTAGTTCAGTTGGAGTAAAAGGCTTAGTTATAAAATCACAGATTCCATGCTTGAAAGCTTCAATGATCACATCAGCCACTGTTATCTCTGACACAACTACAATGGGAAAAGAATACAACCTTTCTTCTACGATCTTTATAAGTTCAATGCCATTCATCTCCGGTAACCCGAGATCTGTAAAAAGCAGATCCGGAGATTCTTCTTCTATTGCTTTTAATCCTTCTTCGGCAGTTGCAAAGGTTGTAACTTCGTGGTTTTGCTCTTCCATGATCATCTTGATTAGGCGCCTGATACTCGACTCATCATCTATTGCGTATATTTTTGCCATGGCTTCACCTCCATAGACACAAAAAAATATTACCACAATCAGAGGCTTCAAGTTAAAGCAAGCTCATCTGACTTCAAATACTAACAGTGAAAAATGGCTTTAATTGTAAGCTTTCTTGACTTGTTCGTTAACGAAAGAAGCGATTAATCCAGTTACCACAAGGGGGAGATTCAAGGCTTGCAGGTTTATACTGCAATAACCCTCTATTCTCCCGTTTAACCATGAAGCAAAAACAAAAAGAAGCTGGAAAATAGCGAGCAAATAAGAAAAGTAGCTGCCGATAAGAAGATGAGCTTTTCTTCTCTTTGGGTCGCTATTGCTTTCGAAGAGACCGTAAAAATATATAAGGGCGTTTACAAATATTATTATGCCAAATGCAGGATTAGTATCTACCAGAAAAAGGCCAAAGATTGTATTTAATGCTATGAAACTCAAAAGCACCGTAAAGAAAATCAAAAGGATGGTCACATTGCGAGCACTCATAAGAAAGCCCCTCCAATTAACTTTATTACAAGAGCCAGAAGATATGCCACTCCAAAGCCATACAAAACGGTTATCCATACATATTTCCAGCTTCCTGACTCATTTTTTATGGCAGCGATTGTAGCGAAACAGGGGAAATACAGCAGCACGAAAACAAGAAAACCGAAAGCGACAGCTGGATTTATCTGGGAAGATAATACGGCCAATCCGGAAATGCCCGGTAGTAAGGTAGCTCCATAAAGGGTCGAAAGGCTTGATACGATGACCTCTTTGGCTGCTCCACCAAAGATGAGAGATGTTACCATTTGCCAGGTAAAGCCAAGGGGTCTAAATAAGGGTTCAAGGCTTTTGCCCAAAACTGACGCAAAACTGGTAAGGATATCGCCTGTTGGGAAATATGAAAGCAACCAGATTACTATTGAGGCTGCAAGGATTATAGTACCAGCTTTTTCAAGAAAGTGCTTGCCACGGTTCCATGTATACAACATTAGTGACCTGAGTGTAGGCTTTCTGTATCTTGGCAATTCCATGATCATGGGAGAAGGTTTTCCTTTGAAAAGAAGTTTGTTGAATAACAGTGCAGAACCAAAAGTAAAAAGCACGCTCAGCACATAAAGGGAAAAGATGGCAAGACCCGCGGCTTTTCCAAAAAAAATGCTCGCTATCATGATATATACGGGTAACCTTGCGCTACAACTTATGAACGGGGAGACCAATATCGTTACTATCCGCTCCTGCGGTTCGGATATAGTTCTCGTTGACATTATAGAGGAAACATTACATCCGAAACCAAGCAACATTGACATAAAGGATCTTCCGCTCAGCTTCATGGAATACATGATCCTGTCAACCACAAAAGCCGCCCTTGGCAGGTAGCCGGTTTCTTCAAGGACCCCAAGAGCCAAAAATAGAATAAAGATGCTTGGCACAAAAGTAATAACCGCTCCAACCCCCCCGATAACTCCATCAGAAAGCAAAGAAGCCAGCCAGGGGATGGGAATGGATTTATCTACAAAAGCTCCCAGAGTATCAAAGCCTTTTTCAATGAGTGTGGTAAATGGCTCTGCAAAGCCGTATGTTATTTGAAAGACGAGATACATGATGGCAAAAAAGATAAGAATACCAAGGTATTTGTGCGTAATCACATGGTCTATGGCAGTATTTAAATCCCAGTAGTGCTTTTTTGAATCCCTGTAAGAATCTTTCAGCAGCTCTTTGATAAATTCATAACGAGCATTTGCTATGTCTGCAGAATAATCAACATCAGGATCTATGCCAGTTAATTCCATAACTTCTTTATCTCTTTCGAGTATCTTTATAGAAAGCCAGCGTGAATCGAAGTTTCTCAATTCGTTTTTCAGTTTTAAGCTTGACGATAATTTTGAGATTAATCCTTCAATATGATCGGGGAAAAGGTAATGTACGTGAATGCCAGATCGGCTTATCTTCAACATGGCCTCTTTCAAATTTTCAATTCCCTCGCCTGTGAAAGCTGAAGTTAAAACAACAGGAATGCCAAGATGTTTGCTTAACTCCTTGCTGTCAATCCTGATTCCTGCTTTTTTTGCCTCATCTATTGAGTTAATAGCAAGAATTACGTTTCCTCTCAGTTCAAGTACTTGCAACAGCAAATAGAGGCTTCTCTCCAGATTCAAGGCATCTGTAACTACAACAACCAGATCTGGAGATTCGTAGAGGAGATAATCCCTGGCAACCTTTTCATCTATGCTCGTGGCTCCCAGCGTGTACGTTCCCGGTAAATCAATTATTCTAAAAGACCTATCACCATAAAATAAAGTTCCAACGCGCTTTTCAATGGTAACTCCGGGCCAGTTAGCCACATACTGCCTCGCACCGGTAAGGGCGTTGAAAAGGCTGGTTTTTCCCACATTGGGATTTCCAAGAAGGGCGACACTGGTATATTTTGCTGGAACGACAGTATTTGTTTCCGTGAGATTATTACTGGGACAGCTACCCATCTTATAATTCCTCCACTATTATCCTCATTGCCTGTCTGAAGGGAATAAATACATCGGTACTATTGACTTTGACGTATTTGCCTCTTGAGAAAGAACTTGTAACACTGATCTTATTTCCCTTTGAAATACCTATAAAACTCATTTTCTCCAAAAACCTTCGCCCGCCTATCAGGGAGACTACAATGTATTCTCCCGGAGCAGCTAAGTCCAGAGAAAGAAATCTTGATTCAACGACAATTCTGGAAGAAAGCTCTTCTCGCAAGCTAATTTCGCTACCTTTTATTGAATAAACAACAGGGTCCCTTAAAGGGGCCCTTCTGATTGCCTTAACACGCTGGCCTTTAATAAAACCCATGCCAAACAATCTTTCCCTCAATTCATGAGGTGCATTTATTTCTACAATCGTTCCTTCGAAACCAACCGGAAGCCGTGAAAGCGATATTTTCATTGACACCACCTTGTTGAGACTATATCTCATTAATTCATTTTATCATGAATTGCCCCATTGTTGTTTCACATGGTTTAATTTCGTCCTTGTGGAAGAAAACTGAGATTTCAAGAAAAAGTGATCAAGAACTTAAGAAAATCGTTGTAGGTTGTGCACTTTTCCTTGTATGTCCCCCATATCATATTTACCCCTTACAACGAAAAGAACAGACCTGAGGCCTATGATATTGTGTTCTTTCTAAACCCTGAACTCTATACCTGCTTCTTGAGTAAGCGTTATGTACAACTTACAACCGATCATCCACAACGAATATGCCCTGTTCTTGAACAGGCATCGTTGTATCAAAGACTCGATGATTCAAAGTACCTTATCTTTCCTCGCACCGTCCGATGAATTTACTATATAAACTTTCGCTTCTTTTCCATATGCAGCGGAGTATTTTTCTTTGACTTCCTTTGATATTTCCCCAACCTTTGCTTTTTCACAGATAGCCAAAACCGACCCGCCAAAACCTCCGCCAATCATACGGCAGCCTGTAACGCCATCGATCTCTTTTAATGTATCAACAATGAAGTTTATTTCATCACAGCTTACCTCATACTCTATTGCTAAAGATTCATGGCTCTGATTCAACACCCTGCCGAGATTTTCGAAATTTGAATGCTTCAGAATATCGACAGCTTCCTTTACACGCTCGTTTTCTGTGATCACATGCATCGCCCTCTTGTAACTTATCTCGCTTACCTGAGACCTTTTAATAAAGAGCTGTGAAAGGCTCAATTCACGATAACTACTAACTCCAAATTCTTCAAGTGCTTTCTGAGCTTCCTCTCTCCTTTTATTGTATCCGCCATCTGAAAGGCTATGCTTAACACCAGAATCTATCACGACGAGAGTGTATTCTTGTGTTTTTAGCGGAACGTATTCATACTCCATACTGACGGTATCGAGAAAGATTGCATGGTCCTTTTTGCCCATAACCGATGCAAATTGATCCATAATTCCACATTTAACACCAACAAACTCGTTCTCTGCCTTTTGTGCCAGCAAATACCTATCTTTATCAGTAAGACCTAAATTCAGGAAACCATTCAAAGCTGTAATAACTGCCACTTCGAGTGCCGCAGAGCTGGATAATCCTGCACCTTCAGGGACATTAGATTTTATCTCCAGTTTCAGACCCGGGAACTTTATGACCTTCTCCGCCTTTAGAACATGAAAGATTCCTATGATGTAATCTTTCCAGGAATCAGTTGGAGAAAAGTCTTCGGGATTGAAATCAAATTTTCCGAAGTTTTCCGATTCCACATGAACTAAACCATCTTCTGATTTTTCAATCCCCACCTGAACGTATCTGTCAATTGCTACAGGGAGTACAAAGCCCCCGTTGTAATCTGTGTGTTCACCTATGATATTCAATCTTCCCGGTGCAACATAGTACTCCATACTATTCCCCCTTTCGCATACTATCCTCAACATACTAAGAATAGCACTTTGCATTGATAAAAGAAAGTACAGTTTGCTTTATAATACTAACTGGAAAATCCTGGAGGAAGAGAAATGATTTACGAAACGACCGTCAAGAACCCAATAACTAAATCTGGCATACCGGTAGCTGATTACGCAATAAATCCATATATCGGGTGCACCATTGGATGCAAATATTGCTTTGCCAAATTCATCGGTGCTTTCAAATATAAAAAAGGCTTGTGGGGAAGAGATGTCTGGATCAGGAAAAACATACCCGATGTGCTTCCCGGGAGCCTATCGAAAATAAGCCGGGGACGCTTCTTCATCTCTTCTGCATGTGACCCGTATCAGCATATTGAAAAGAAAACAAGGCTAACCAGAGAGATACTCAAGATATTGATTTCCCGCGGAATACCGGTGTTCATCATGACAAAGTCCGCCCTGATTTTGAGGGATCTGGATTTGTTGAAAAAGGCTGAAGAGCTTATCGTGAATATAACAATTACCAGTGATCGGGAAGACGTTAGAAAAATTCTGGAGCCGGGAAGTCCCAGTTTTGAAGAGCGATTGGAAACAGCAAAAAAGATGAAAGAAGCCGGGATAAATGTTGGAATATTTGTCGGGCCTGTATTACCTATGAATTCTAAAAAGCTAGCTTACGGCCTTAAAAAAATAGTAGATCGTGTTCATCTTGACCCGTTGAACTACCCTAATCAAGTAAGAGCTCTATACAAAAAGTTAGGTTGGGAAAGCTGGTTACACAGGGATAAATTTGAACAGGTAAAAGAGAGTTTTGAAAACATCTTTGGGAAAGAAAATATAAACTGAAGAAAACAGTAATTCTTAATTTTAAGAGCAAAATTTTCATCTTCTATAACGAGCCGCCCCGTTAGAATTTATGAAAAACATTTCTAGAAGGGGCTGAAAGAATTCCTCTGATTGTTGAACTTTGATTATTGAGTAAAGAGAGCACTACTTCTTCATAGAGGGAGTGCTCTTTTTATTTTACGCTAATAAAATAGTTTAGCGTCTCAACTGCGGCTTCTTCGCCTTCCCAGCTTCGATATTTTTTCAGCGTTAGTGTAACTTTTCCGGGCTTGACAGCTTTGAAAGTCCAGCTCACCATTGAAGGGGCTCCTAGAACTCCTGGCGGAGCCTGAGTGGTTATGGTTTTTGACGTGATTTTCACTATACCTTCTTCGGAAAGGCTTAAATGCCATGTAAACCCGGTCGAAGCGTTTTCTTCAAGGGAAAGTATCACTGTTTCGCCGATATTCAAGGTGTTTGATCCTTTTTTAAGCTCTTTGATTTCTGTCAGCTCCTTTTCCTTTTCAACTCTGATAACAATGAAGCGCTCTTCGATACTCTCTTCGTCAGCGTTTCTTCTCAATTGGAAGCTCAATAAACATATACCGGAGTTTATTGCCTTGAATTTCCATTCTTTGATGACAGGCTCTCCCGGCATCTTTCCAGATTTGGTAATAATCTCTTCGCTCAGGGAAAGGACTTCTGGATTGGAATTTGAAAGATGCCAAGAATATCCTGTTGAGGGATTTTCTTCGAGGTTAAGGGTTAATTCATCGCCTAAATATACTATACTGGTGCAATCTTCCAGAATTCTCTCATCGGGAGCTTCTTCGGTTTCTTCAATAACAATATTGAACACTTTCAGGTCAACAGCGTTTTCTTTTCCTTCCCAGGGTCTATAAAGCCGGAAAATTATCGTGGCTTTTCCCTTTTTTAGAGCTTTGAAAAGCCAGATTACCTTAACCGGGGCGCCCACAGCAGTCGAATCTGAAGATGGTTCCACCCTTTTGTTTTGAAATTCGATGATATCAGAGCCGAAAATATCAAAGTGCCATAAATAGCCTGTTGAAGGATTTTCATACAATTCAATAACAGCTTTATCCAAAAGCCCTATGATATTTGCAGTTTCCGATATTGTGTGGATAGCAGAAAATCCAAGAATACCAAATAACACCATTGAAAATGCAAGCAAAAAAGCTTTTCTCATATATCCACCCCCATCAATTTAATGACTTAAAGAACAACCATGTGGTTCATTTGCTCATCAGCAATATAATTGCAGATAATTAAGATATGTTATCATAAAAGGTGTAAAAAACTTACGAAACGATTGGGAATGAACGGGGGTTAGGAATATGACATTGGTGTTTGGTTTGATACTCATAATTATGGGTGCAGTTTTTATTTTTCTCCCGCAGTTTGGCTTGAATTTCTGGCTTCTGTTTGTCTGGCTTCCGGGCGTATTAATGGAAGAAAGAGGTTTGCGTAAAAACATTCCAGGATTGCTCGTCCCTGCTGGTGTTATACTGGTTGTTGCATCTATTTTGACAATTGAAACGCTTTTTCCGGGCTTTACCGAAGCAGGCGGTTGGGCTCTTTATAACTTTGCTCCTGCTTTTGGATTGCTTCAACTGTATCTTGCGCAGGAAAAGAAAGATAGAGGGCTTCTATACCCAATCGGTATTCTGAGCACTTTAACAATTATCTTTTTGGTTTCCAGCTTTGCAAATGTCGGGGCAGGAACGCTTTTTGGTATTGCGCTTATTGCTTTTGGGGTTTTCATGCTCATTAAGCGAAAATAATTCTTCTGTTTAACAGATATCATTTGGCTTTTTAACAGAAAATAGAAGGTTTTTTAATGTTTGAAATTCTGAAGATGTACTCCAAATTGTTTGCCAAACCTTCGAAAGATTTTGGTCTGGCGAAGTATGTTTTTCCTTCTGAAAATGTGGGTTTATACCTTCACATTCCTTTTTGCAAACACTTTTGCGATTTTTGCCCATATCACAAAATAAAATATGATGCTGTTTTAGCAAGAGATTATGTAAACCTTATCAAAAAAGAATTATCGTTGCATGAAATAAAGCTTTTTGACTCATTGTATATAGGCGGGGGAACTCCTTCGGATGACCTGGATTTGCTAGCTGGGATATTTGAATTTTTGCGAGAACGGGTTTCGCGTGAAATCGCTCTGGAAGTTCATCCCCTTGATGCTACTCTTCAAAAGCTAAAAAGGATAAAAGATCTGGGTGTTAACTACATCAGTTTGGGCCTTCAATCGTTCAACGATGAGGTGCTAATACACTTTGGACGCGACCATAGTGCAAGAGATAATTACCTTGCCCTTAAAAACGCCCTCGACTTAGATTTTGACTTTGTCGATGTTGATGTGGTCTTTGACCCGCTAAGATTTTCAGATAAAGTCGCACATGCAGATCTGGAAAATGTCATGAGGCTTTCACCACAGCAAATTTCCGTATACCCTATGATGCGCTTTTCATATACTAAGTTCAAAGGCACAAGAAATCGCAGCCGAAGGGAATTTAAGGTATTTGACACGCTTGATGAGATTGCAGATAAGAATGGTTACAGAAGAGATACCCTCTGGACTTATGTGAGGAAGGATTTGAAGAAGAGATATACTTCAGTTGCAAGGGAATTCTACCTCGGCCTGGGACTTAGCGCTTCTACCTTTACCGGTTATGTGTTCGCCACAAACACCTTTTCACTGGCTCGCTATCGCGAAAATCTGGAAAGAAGGAAACTGCCCATAGGCTCTCTTTTCCACCTTAGCGCATTTCAAGGTGCGCTGTATTATTCTTTCTGGTCGCTTTATACCGGACAGCTCGATTTTAACAGTTTAATCAGATACTTCCCGAAATCAAGAAAAAAGCTCCGCTTACTGCTGGAATCGTTAAGGTTCAGGGGGTATTTAACGAAAAGGAACGAGCTTTATTTGCTAACCCATAAAGGGCGAAAAAAACTTCATCAATTAGAAGAATGGCTAACTTATGCCTATATAGATCCCCTCTGGCGTCAATTAAGGAGCGAGGGAACTCAAAACCTGATTTGAAGTTCTAATCCAAAGCTTCTCTAAGCTCTCTTGCCACTTCTTCCGGTGATGCAGGATTGATAAAATTCCAGCTTCCAGTTTCAACACTTGCCATCCACTTCATCTTGTCTTTTGAGCGTTTTGGCGGATTAAACTCAATGTGGAAATGGAAAAACTCATCATATAACTCATCTGTGTTATAAGGTGCTGAGAAAAGCATCATCATATAAGGGAATTTTTCTTCAAAAAGCCAATCGTAGCGTTTTGCGACGTCCCGGATGAATTCTGCCAGTTCCCATTTCTCTTCACCTGTCAGGTCGGTCAGGTATGAAACGTGGCGCAGAGGATAAATGTGGCATTCATACGGAAATCGCGCATATGGAGGCACGAGACTTACAAAATAATGCCCTTTTTTAACTATGTTTTTTTCGGGGATATTTTTCAACATATCACACAGCGTGCAGTTACCATTCAAAAAATATTGTTCTCTGGTATAGTTAACTTTCCTCTCCACCCTTGGCGGCAGGTATGGGAAAGCATAAAGCTGTCCGTGAGCGTGGTCAAGGGTTGCTCCCACTTCTCTGCCCCGGTTCTCAAAAATATATATGTATTTTAGATCTTTATTCCTTGAAAGATCCCTGTACCTATCACACCAGACTTCTATTAACTTGGCAAGCTGTTTCACGGGCATATCTGGAACAGCAAGCTCGTGTTCGGAAGTGTACATTATGACTTCGCACTTCCCGAAGGCTCTTGCTTTTTCGACAATGGAATCCTCCTCGGTTATTTCCGGTGCATCAAAGCTGAGCGCTGGAAATCTGTTGTCAAAAACGGCGAGATCGTAATCTTCTTCGAGTTCAAAAACCCCCGGACAAAGGGGACACGCATTTTCAGGCAAAACGGGCCTTGCACTCCTCGCAGAAGAAACTATAACCCATTCCCCTGTAATCGGGTTCCTTCTCAGTTCTTTCATAAGCACCATTCCTTTCATTACGCGCTTTTACTTAAAGAATACCATTACCATAGAGAAATAAAAAGGGACGGTATAAACCGTCCCATAATCTTCATAATCTTTTCTTAGCTTATTAAGAAATTCCGAGGATTTTATCAATCCTAGCCTTATCAAACCCAACTATAACCTGGTTGCCCATAACCACAACGGGCACGCCCATCTGACCGCTCTTGCGGTACATCTCTTCGGCCTTTCGCGGGTCTTTGCTCACATCCACGTCCTTAAAAGGCACACCAAGGGACTTAAAATACTGCTTAACCTTTTTGCACCATGGGCATGAAGGCGTGGAATAAACTGTTATTTTCAGGCTCATCGTTTCACCTCCGTATACCCCCTGTGGGTATTGTCGCTTTAATTATAACACCGACAAAAATAGGTGTCAATATCAAAAGTCAAGAACAACAAACTGAGGAGGAGCCAAAAATCTCAGATGAGCCCACGAACCAACACCGTTGGTTACAAAAACCCTGTAAGTTCCAAATTTACCTTCGCCTTTCAGAAGAGGATACCTGCTTTTGAGGATAATATCGGAAAGCAGCGGGATATAAAACTGTCCCCCATGAGTATGCCCCGATAGGCAAATAATTGGATCAGGTCCGTAATACCTTGCCACTGCATGGGGATAGTGGCTTACAAGCAAAACATCATTACTCGCAGGTGTGGCGTACTTTTCACTTAATGGCATACCCACAAGATTGATGAACCCGGTATCACCGGCTAATTTTACGGTATTACCTTCAAGAAGGCGCACACCAGAGTTTCTGTACACAGCTTTTATTTCAGTGAGCTTTTCAAAGTCCCAATTTCCTACAACAGCGTAAACAGGCGCTATTTCCGACAAAGAGGTGAAAAACCTTTCGAGGTCCTCAAAGTTTGTGTTTTGCTTTATAGCATCTCCACCGAATACGATATAATCTGGATTCAGTTCTTTGGCTTTTTTTATAAGCCTTTCATGAAAACTGTAAAGCCTGTTCATATGAAGGTCGCTGAAGAACAAAACCCTTAAACCTTTATCATTTGATAGTTCGAGATATTTTACTGTAAGAAACTCCGGCTCAAGTACAAGACTGTAAAATGCCAGGGCGACTATTAATGTGAGTAAAACCATAGAAATCCTTCCCAAAAAACCTTTCAAGAAGCTACCTCCATTTCAACCCATTCGTTTTGAATATATTATATACTCTTTTTGAAGTGCAAAGGAGTGAGAGTATGTTTGAAAATAAAAGGCTGTTTGTTTTAGATCTTGATGGAACCTTTTATCTTGGAAACAAACTGCTGCCAGGAAGCCTTGAATTTGCTGAAAAGGTTCATAGCATGGGAGCAGACCTTGTTTTTCTCACGAATAACTCTTCAGCAACAAAAGATGAGTATGTAGATAAATTAGTGAGATTGGGAGTACCTGAAAATCTTTTCGATGTCTATACATCGGCGGAAGCAACAATCCGCTTTCTGAAAGAAAATTTTCCAAAAAAGAGAGTATATCTTCTGGCCGTGCCTTCTGTTGAAAAGCTCTTTCAATGGAGTGGAATTGAGCTTGTCGATGAAAAGCCCGACCTTGTGGTAATGACTTATGACAAGACACTTACTTATGAAAAGATAGAGAAATTCTGCGATTTTGTCAGGCTGGGAGTGCCCTTTGTGACTTCCCACCCGGACATAAACTGTCCCACAGAAAAAGGTCCCATCCCTGATGTTGGAAGTTTTATTGCCCTTGTTGAGGCATCAACAGGCCGAAGACCAGACTACGTAATAGGAAAACCAAACAAAGAGATTCTGGAAATGCTCATAAGGGATTTCGACTCGAAAAAAGAAGAAACAGTGATGATAGGGGATAGGCTTTACACAGATATAGAATGCGGTTTGAGGGCTGGTGTGGAAACCATTCTGGTTCTTTCTGGTGAAACCACGTCGAACATGATTCCAGAAGATCCTCCGTATCATGTATACAAAAATTTGGAAGACATAGTGAAAAGCATGAAATAGTATTCTAAAATTCAATCCCTTTCCGGGCATCTATTCCCTTCTGGTAGTAATGCTTGATTTCTTTCATTTCCGTGACGAGATCAGCAAGCTCTATAATTTCATCAGGGGCGTACCTGCCTGTGAGAACAACCTCCACATGTTCCGCACGGTTATTTACAGCTTCAATTACTTCGGAAGGTGTAAGGAGCTTGAAATACAGCGCTATATTCACTTCGTCCATCACCACAAGGTCAAAAGTTCCTTCTGTCAGTATCTTTTTGAGCTTTTCAAGGCCTTCCTTCGCAGCCTTTATGTCTTCTTCATCGGGTTCGCCATGAATAAAAGTTGCTCTTCCAAACTGTTCCATGACGAAATTTGGCAAGAAATCAACTGCCTTTAATTCACTGTAAGTCATGCCCTTTACAAATTGCCCGAAGAAAACCTTTTTACCGGCACAAACTGCCCTCAAAGCTAAACCCAGCGCCGCAGTGGTTTTCCCCTTACCGTTTCCTGTATACACATGAACAAACCCTTTTAACATTTTTGACCCTCCAATAAGAAAATGTGGGGGAGGATCTCCCCCACATATTATTTTATACTTATGGGACAGTATAGGTCAAACTGCGTTTGCTCATCCGGCATCTTTCGAGGTGAAATAGTTTCTTCCAGGCATTGACTTGTTCCAAATTCATAATCACTTGCTTTTACCCATTCAATTAACCGCTTCCAGTTTTCACCTATATCCGGAAGGTATGTGCTCGTTACCGCATAGAGCCCTCCGCTGAAATCTTTCAACCTTATATCTCCGGAAGGCTTGCACCCTTCTGGAACAGTTACCCACACTTCATATCCATAAACTGAATTGCCGGGTGAAGGAGAAGGATTATCAAAACCGAAGTAACGTGTTGTGGCTAACTCGGTTAGCCCCTCTTTCTCCGCCCAGTCAAGCAGTACTTTCCAGGCATCTAATTCGGGGCTTTCGCTTTCAGCTCTGTAATAAGCTACTTTCATGGGTTTGAGCTCTATAACTCTAACATCGGGAAGTCCTGTGTTTTTATTTGCCATCTTTTTAACCTCCTTTTCATGATTTCGCTCTTTGCTGCACAGTTCGAGCGCCGTTAAAACCTCTTCACAAAGGATCTCTACCGCTTTTGAACCTTCCCATGCTTTGTCTTTCAGGAGCTGGAACAATATCATCAAAGCCTTTTCGCGTTTTTCGATGTAGGATAAAATAAAGGAGGCAGTCAGGAGGAAGAGAGGAACAGTGTTTCGATTAGCCAAAGAGCTACAGTTACTCAGAATCCCTCTTCCATCCTGGGAGTACTAGAGGGTCAATAGTAGGATATCCGGGGAAACCCAGGAACGCTACATCGGTTAACCAGTACT
>NZ_JFHK01000010.1 GCF_001636545.1 Kosmotoga arenicorallina S304
ATGGATAAAGATTTTCCATGACAAAGCCCTTACCATGGCATTGTTAGACAGAATTACGCACAACGCTTTGATTCTCAATATGTCTGGAAGAAGTTACCGAAGAAGAGATGTTTTGAATACCTGAGGTGGGTAGCGGGTCATTTCCTTATGGCCCTCCCGGGTCAAAAACCTATTGACTTTATACACTTTGATACTTTTGTTGTGTCTTTCAAATTATATAAAATGATTCTAAAAATATTATACAATAATGTGCAAACGAAAATGTAGAAATTGGTATAGCTTTAATCACTTAAAGAACACGATAGACTTTCTTGTTGTAACCGCAGTATGGATATTAGCTTCTTTGGTGGCTGTTAATCCTAAAATCAAACAATCCCAAACTTTTTGTTTTCATGCTGCGAAGTAGTAAAATACAAAGTCAAGGAGTGGATTTTGTGTATAAAGTAAGTGCATTGGGGTATATTGTTCCGATTTTTAGTTTTTCCTGGGTGATTGGATGGTATTCTGCTTTCGGCTATAATTATCTGGCGCACTTTCTCTTCGAAATGATAGCGGTTGTGGCACTCGGTGGCTTATTTCTCCTTCTGGTTGTATTGCCAAAAGAGCGCAGATCTTTGCCGCTCCATATCATGGGAATGGCATTTCTGGGTACTGCGATTCTCGAGTTTGCCCACGCTGTCGTTTATCCGGGTTATACTTTATCCAACGCTGAATATACAGTAGAGCTGTGGATCTATTCAAGGATAGTAATGGTTTTTGGATTGATGCTTTCCTATATCGTTTCAACAAAAACTTTACGGTACGACATTCAAAAACAGATTAGGAATCTGTCATCTTTACTGCCGGTCTTTTCAGCCAGTCTGCTGTTTCTTCATAGATACATTCCCGATTACTTATTTTACAAAAACGGTGTCACAACACTCCTTAAATCGTCATTGGAATTGATTTTTGCGACTTGTTTTATCTTTTTGGGCTGGAAATCCAGAAAGGAGCCGGCTTTCTTCATTGGAGCCATTTTAAACGCCATAGCACACGTTATGTTCATTTCCTATGCAGGGGTTTTCAGTTATAACATCGTCCTTGGTCACGCTTTCATGCTTTCAGGGCTAAATACTTTAGTATGGTGGGCAGTAAAGAAATATCTGATCCTCCCCTTCAGAGAAGTAGAGGAATTGGCGAAACAATTCGGTGGAAAATTAAATGCTATCTCAAAAACCGTCAATGAAAGAGTGGAGTTTTTAAATGCCATCATAAACCTCAAATCTGAACTTTTGAATGCTCAGGATGAAAAAGAGCTTTTAGATAGGATAATAAGTTTCATCTCGCGAAACCCATATGTGAATTTTGCTCTTTTTCAAGAAGGCAAATTAGTTGCAAGGCATCCCGAAAATTTACCAAATTCGGTTGAAAAATACGCTGATTTTGAAAAATTCAAAGTTTTGAGCTTTGACGCGTATATTAAATCTCCCGACCGAGCAGTTCCGAAATTGCTTGAAGATCTTTTTCTCCGCACAGATATCCTGGCACAAAATATTAAAAACAGTAAAGAACTCAAGAATTTGAACCAGAAAATCAGAGAGCAAGAAGAAATTAGATTGAACTTTCAGAGAGCGGTTTCTCACGAATTGAAAACGCCATTAAATGTAATAACCGGCAACCTCCAGCTTATTGAGATGGGAGTTTTCGGAGATAGTTCAAATCTCTCTGAACCTTTACAGTCTATGGAGAACGCTTCAAAATATATGCTCGAACTAATCGACAACTTGATGAACCTTTCCCGGCTTGAAACAGGCAGATTAACTGTTAAATACATGCCTCTGAAAACGGACGATTTTGAACCTATCGTCGCCCAGTATAAAACTCTTGCTACTCAAAAAAGACTTGAATTTAATTTCAAGTTCTCTGGAGAACAAGAGTTTTCCGGAGATTATAAGCTGCTGTCTTCAATGCTTTCCAATCTATTGAGCAACGCGGTCAAATATACAACTAATGGAAAAGTGAAGGGGCAAATGAAAATTTCCAAAAAAGTGTGATCATAGAAGTTTCAGATACAGGCATCGGAATTTCAAAAAGTCTCCAGAGCAAGATATTTGAACCCTTCGTTTCCGCTGGAAAAACCAATACGGGATCAGGTCTCGGGCTTGCAATTGTAAAAAAGTTTGTAGATCTTCTTCACGGAAATATATCCTTGAAGAGCATTGAAGGTAAGGGAAGCACTTTCAAAATTGAGCTGCCTTGTGTAGAACATGAATTTTTACCCACTGCCAAAAAAGTAACAAAAAAATCTGTCGATGTTCTCTACATAGAATATGATCCAGACTCCAGAAAACTTATAAAGAATCTCCTGAAGGAATTCACAGTTGAAGAAGCCTCTACGGGAAGGGAAGGTTTTGAAAAAGCACTGGCTTTAAAGCCCAAAATTATAATAACCGATTTGGGCCTGCCAGACATTGATGGCAGAAAACTTATCATAAACCTAAAAACCAGAGAAGAGCTTAAAAATACGAACTTTCTTCTCTATACTGGGGGAAAAGCTGGGCACAATCTTCTGGGGATCCCCGTGATAGAAAAAGGATCAAATTTGCAGAAATTTTTGCTTTCAATAAGAATTCTGATGGGCCAAAACCGGCTTATATTGACTTCGAACCTGGTTGATAGCAAAGAAGTCACAAAAGTAAAAAACATAATGAAGGAGATTGATGTTGAAAACGTTCAAATAAGAAATTTGAATGAAATCGACGAGCCTGAATTACAGCTTTATGATTTCATAATATTAGTACTTCCCAATGATAAAGGCATCATTTCAAAAGTGATCACAAAGATGAAAGCCTTGCCTGGGAACCGGGTTGTGCTCATTTTTCTTGAATCCCATGCGAAAACGGGAACATAGTAGGAGAGTGATTTGTAGTGTCCAGGATACTTCTGGTTGAAAACGATTTTTCCACACGTAAGATGATTTCCCTGTTCCTCAATCACAACGGATATGAGGTATTCGAAGCTGAAAACGGCGAAGAGGCTTTAAACATTGTTGAAGTGAATGGGTTCCCCGAAGTGGTTATCACAGATATTGAAATGCCTTTAATGGATGGCATTACTTTAATCAAAAAACTGCGGGAGAAAAAGGCCTCATCGATTATCTTCACCATGACCGCCTATTCAGACCCTGAGACCATGAAAGATGCCGCTCTTGCAGGTGCAGACGATTTCATTTCAAAACCAATAGATTTTAAGCTGATTTCGATGTTACTTGATATGGCACTAAAAGCAAAGGAGTTTCACACAGAAAAAGCTAAAACCGAATATTATTTAAAACTGGAAAATGAGTACAGTGGTGAAGCCATAGCTGAACTCAAAGATAGAAATAAAACCCTCGCAAATGATCTCCTCAAAAAAATTTACCGGCTTTCTGAATATAGAGATGACGAAACCCACGAACATACGCTGCGAGTGGGGTTGATTTCCGAAAAAATCGCCAGGTCATCTGGGCTTGAGAACGAGGAAACGTATTTATTGAAATTGTCCGCTCCGCTACATGATCTGGGGAAGGTTGGAATAGCGGATGCTATATTGCTAAAACCCGGTAAGCTGACAAGCACGGAGTTTGATATGATGAAGAGCCACACGGTTATCGGTTATGAAATTTTAAAAGACAGCACATCTGACGTGCTAAAGATGGCTGCCAACATTGCTTTAACACATCATGAACGCTGGAATGGGAGCGGCTATCCAAACGCTCTAAAAAGCAGCGAGATACCAATCGAAGGATTGATAGTAGGCATAGCCGACAGCTTCGATGCTATAGTCAGCGAACGGCCTTACAAAAAAGCAAAACCTCTTGGATATGGGTTTGAAGAAATAAAAGCAACTTCCGGAATTTTGTATTCGCCGTTGTTGGTAGATGCTTTTTTCAAGGAAAAAGAGGAGATTTCGAAAATCTATCAATAGTACCCGTAAACGGTTTATGCAGTAGTTGGAGGTGAAAAAATTAAGCATGAAAAAACTCAACTACCTGATATTTTTCTTAGTTGCCTTACTTTGTCTTATTACCGGTGTCATAATTATAACGAATTATCCCCTTATGCCTGTTTCATGGCCTTTATTCGCGATCAAGCTTATTCCGTTTGCCTTGCTTTTTATCATCACGATCTTTGCATCAAAACTCGGGATTACATCCCTTACCCTGGGGCTTGCCCTTTTTTCTTACGTGAGGTTTCTTGGCTTTATTAACGTGTTTCTTCCAAAAGATTCACTTTTTCTTGGAAACTTGTCAACACTGGTGTATGTTTCTGCAGCGATTCTTACCGCCTATGCTGGAATAAAAGCTGTGCTGTACTGGCGTATTTTTGAAAAAAAATACCGGGAGATCTATAGCAATACAAAAGAGATATTTTTTATTGTGGATAAAGAAAAGAACACAATTGTAGAGACCAGCAGATCTGCAATCGATTATTTTGGAAAGTCCCTTTTAAACAGAGAAGCAGGAAAATGCCTTGGTGAGCGAAATAGTTACATTCTATGCGGAAGAGCTCATGATTCAAAAAAGGTCCCAAAAACATTTGAAGCAAAACTTTATAAATCTGATGGCACTCAGTTTTATGCTGATGTTCTGATTGATGAGTTTTCTATTTTCAAAAAAGACTATTATTACATATCGATCAGGGATATTTCGGAAAAAAGACAGGCTGAGTCCCTTACTAAAAAAGCACACGAAAGATTCAAAGGGCTTTTTGAAAACAACAATGATGCTGTTTTCTTTTTAGACAGGGAGGGTAGGCATATAGATGCAAATGAAAAGGCTGTTGAGCTTTTAGGTTACTCAGTTGAAGAACTCAGAAAGATGACCTTTTACGATGTTGTGCCTCCCGAAGCGCAAAAGGAATCTGAACAACTACTTTTAGAGCTAAGAAAGAAAGGCTCGCTTCCGATTTATGAAAAAGAGCTTCTAAGAAAAAACGGTGAAAGAATAACCGTTGAGATAAATGTGTCACTTATCCGACACGATGATGGGGATTTCCACATACAAAGCATTGTCAGAGACGTTACCAAACGCAAAGAAACGCAAAGGCTACTCAAAATGGAAAGGGATATGCTACAGAAATTTCTCACCATTGCCCAAACAGCGGTTGTTATCCTCGACATATCTGGAAATATAAAATACTTGAACACTGAAGGATTTAGGCTTTTTGGATATTCTGCTGACAATATCGATGAAGTGGTTGGGAAAAATCTAGAAGAATTTGTCCCGGAAAATAATAAAAAGAAAGTACAAGAAATAATCAAAGAGCTTGTCCGCGGTGAAAAGCAATCGGTGCTCGATATTTTGATCCCGATTTCATCAAAAAACGGTGAGACAAAGACGATTCTTTGGAACGCCGTTGCATCCAAATCAATGGGCGATAATTCGGTTGAGTTGTTGTTCTCCGGAAAAGCTACAGACTCATATAAAAAAAACATTAAATTTAATGGCTTTTATTCATCTCTAAACAAAGTTACCATCGATGTGCTTGAAACAGGGACAATTCTTGGTAAAAATGCCCAAAGACTCCTTAAATTATGTGTCGCTACAATCCCCGGTGCCCAGGCCGGAACACTAATCATGAGGAACGAAAATGGGAATTTCAGTTTCGTTGCCTGCGAAAATTATGATTTCAAAAGGCTCAGGGAAGTTCGCTTAAATCGAGAACCTGTTAATAACGGGCTCGAAGCAATTTCAGTTACAGCAGATTTCTGTGGTTTTAAGTTGGACAGCCAATTGTCAAAAGCAGTAGCAAAAGCGTGCAAATTCAAGGATCTAAAGGCAACCCTTGTTATTCCAATTATACTCAACGGGAAAGTTGTAGCCCTTTTCAATCTCAATAATTTTGAATCCAAGCATGCTTTTGATAACCCTATGACAAAACAGCTCGCTGAGGTTTTCAAAGAATCTATTACATCACTTATAAAACGACTGGAGCTCGAAAAGGAGTTAAAAACCCAGAAAAAGAAGCTCGAGTTTTTATCAAACCATGACCCGCTGACAGAACTGCCTAATAGGCGGTTTCTCTGGGAATATTCGGATTTGCTCTTCGCGCTTGCAAAAAGGAAAAGCCGCCCGGTAAGCGTTCTTTATGTTGATCTTGATAAGTTCAAAGAAATAAATGATTTTTACGGGCATGATATGGGGGATTACGTATTGAGAGAAGTAGCTGGTAGGTTCAAAGACTCGATCCGAAAAAGTGATGTTACGGTGCGGCTTGGAGGTGATGAATTCGCTTTGCTGCTTCCAGAAACGGATAGCAAGCTGGCTATTGTAGCGGCGAAAAGGATTCTATTAAGTATTGAAAAAGTGATGATTGCAGATAGAACTGTGAGCATTTCTGGAACCATTGGTATTTCATGTTTCCCAGAACACGGCGAAGATCTTCAAGACCTGCTAAAAAAAGCTGATACTGCCATGTATCAAGCAAAGAAATCAGGCATGAAAATCGCTGTTTACCCAGGCAAATCTATGCACACAAAGGAGTGAGCCATTGTTGAATTGTATAGTTTACAAACCCATCGGAATAGTTCATTCCCCGTATACCGAAAAATCGCAGGCACCCAGGCAGGGGACCCTTAACGAGGACCCTGAATTTGTGATTGAGGTTTTTCAAGATTTTTCAGAGGGCCTTGATGGTATAGAACGATACGAGTATCTGATCGTCCTTTGCCATTTTCATCAGTCACAGTTCAGGGAATTGAAAATCTTTCCTCATGGAAGTAACGAAAAACGAGGAGTTTTTGCCACTCGTTCCCCGAACCACCCAAATCCCATTGCCTTTAGCGTAGTGAAATTGATAAGAAGAGAAGGGAATTCACTTGTAGTTAAGTGTATGGATGCCATTAACGGCACCCCAGTATTGGATGTAAAGCCTTATATCCCTTCCCTGGATTCTAAGCCTTGAAACTCCTATAAAACTGATCCAGCTCTTCCACGGTTATTAGCTCCGAAGACGAAGCTTTCTTTGTGCAACAATAACGGGCTGCTATTTGACCTCTCATTATGGAATCTTCAAGCGAATAATTATCTAGTAGATAACTGGACAAAAACCCGACCGCAAGGCTATCTCCAGCCCCTGTGGTATCAACCACGGGATCTTGCAGTTCTACAACCGGGAAAAAGGTTATTCCATCTTTTGTCCCAACAGCGCAGCCTCTCTTTCCCATGCCGGAAATCACTATTCGATCTTTCTTTTTCTCAAGAAATGTCTTAATGAAGGGGGTGGGGTCATCGAAATTAACACAGGAAAAGAACAGAACATCTGCAAATTCTACGTAATCCCTTCGGTAAGTATCGTCAATATCTACAATATCCTGAAGATCTACAGAGATTATCAAACCCTCTTCCTTTGCAATAGGCAGCAAATACCTTGACCAGTTTACGATATTGAAGTGGGCAAATTTGCTCCCAGAAAGAATTCTGCGGCAGGTTTCCAAATCTGGCTTGAGATGCATTGAACCTTTGCCATCGTAAAAGGATTTTCTTGTCCCGTCTCTGAAAATCAAATTCACGCTTCTTTTTGTCCCCATTGGATCAAGAAAAACACCTTTTGTGTCAATTCCATCAGCTTGAAGCTCACTAGCAATATGCCTTCCCATATAATCATCGCCTACAAACCCGATAAATGCTGTTTTTTTACCGAGCCTTGCAAAACCCTTGCTGGAATACCCTCCGGCCATGCCAATATAATCGAGGTTCTCCGTGAAACTGGCTTCCAGCACAAAATCTATTGAATTAGCATTAGTGTATACGTTGGTGTCAATTCCGACTGCTCCAATGACAACAACTTCAAATCCTTGCTTCATGATAATCCCTCACATACATTTTAAAATAATAAGAGGAGCTAAGCTCCTCTTATTCATAACTCCTTTGGTGTTAATGCTTTTATTGTGAAAGCAGCAAGAGCAATTTTAAACAAATCTCCGGGAATGAAAGGCAGCATGCCCACTTGCAAAAGTCGTACAAACGATATGGACTGCTTGTTGATCAAACTAAACCACAGCCAGAGATTGGCTAATCCAGTGGCATAAATGATAGCACTGGCGGCAAGCATTACAACTACGGCAGGGAAAAAGTTCCTTGCCTTTGGATGGGTATCTATGTATCTTCCAACAAAAAGAGAAGCGACGACAAAGCCAACTAAATAACCTCCAGTTGGGCCAAACAAAGCGGCTACTCCACCATTAAGGCCAGCAAACCATGGAACTCCAGCAATACCCAGAACGATATAGAGAAGCTGGCTAACACCTCCCCACCAGGCTCCAAGGGCAACACCGGAAATTAACACGGCAAAGGTTTGCCCTGTAACGGGGACAGGTGTTCCAGGAAGATAGAACCTCAGCTGAGCTAATACACCTGTGAGTGCAGCTACAACAAAAGAAAGGGCGAGTTTGTTTAATAGTGGTTGGGTTCTTGGCCATTCAAACAACCTTTTCCTCAATGTGAAATAACGTTCTGCAATGCTGGTCATCATGAAAAGACACCTCCAAAGCTAAGCAAATTCAACTCAAATATACCATTTGCCCTTTCTCATTTTGAGGGCAAAAATGTATCAATAAGATTGAAGCCAGTAAAGGCTGCTTTTTTTGCCTCTTAATTTTGGTTGACTTTGTGAATCGCAATTTGATAGTATATATTAAAGTTATTTAGAGGTGATCGAAATGCTGGCTTATACTGAAACAAAAATGAATATGTTCTGGTGGTGGCAGAAAAGCCCCTTTAGTGGGTAGTTCTGTCGTGCCGTAAGAACTATCATAAAGGGGCTCTCATTTTGAGGGCCCCTTATTTTTTGGAGGTGAGGAGATGAAGGAGAGAATTATTGTTACTATGCCAAAGAAAGAAATGATAAAGGAGTGGTATAACGTAAAGGCAGACCTTCCATTTGCGCTTGATCCGCCCTTAAATCCACAAACAAAAGAGGTTATAACTCCAGAGGCACTTTCGGCAATTTTTTGCCCTTCGATTATTGAGCAGGAAGTTACAACAGAGAGATACGTCAAAATTCCCGAAGATGTGCTCGACGAATACGTTGTTTTCAGGCCCACTCCGCTTATCAGGGCAAGTTTTCTGGAAGAGTATCTTGAAACACCAGCCAGAATTTACTACAAATATGAAGGAGTCTCACCTACAGGCAGCCATAAAACCAACACAGCGCTGGCACAAGCCTATTTCAACGCTAGAGATGGAATAAAGCAACTTGTAACGGAAACAGGTGCAGGACAATGGGGTAGTGCGTTATCCTATGCGGGAACAAAGTTTGGCTTAAAGGTAAAGGTATTTATGGTGAGAATTAGCTATAACCAAAAACCTATGCGTAAATATATGATGCAGCTCTTTGACGGGAGCGTTCAGGAAAGCCCAAGCCAGAGCACAAAATGCGGGCAGGAATATTTAAAGGAAGACCCAAAACATCCCGGATCTCTGGGAATTGCTATTAGTGAAGCCATTGAAACTGTATTGAATGAAGGGAATTCCAGATATTCTCTGGGCAGTGTTCTGGACCATGTGTTGCTTCACCAGACTGTAATTGGCCAGGAATTGAAGAAGCAGCTTTCAATGATCGGGGAAATTCCTACCATCTTAATAGGCTGCCACGGTGGAGGTTCTAATTTTGGTGGGACAATATTGCCTTTTATCCCTGAGAAGCTTGATGGTCAGGAAATAAGATTTATTGCCTGTGAACCTGAATCATGCCCAACACTAACTAAAGGCGAATACAGATATGACTTTGGTGACTCTTCCGGTTTTACGCCGCTACTTATGATGTACACCCTTGGAAAGGATTTCGTACCTCCCAAGATCCATGCCGGAGGGCTGCGTTATCACGGTTCGGCGCCTATAATCGCAAAATTACTCAAAGAAGGGCTTATTGAAGCAGATAGTTTTTCACAGGAAGAGACCTTTAAGGCTGCAAAGGTTTTTTCAAAAGTGGAAGGCATAATACCAGCACCTGAGTCAGCCCACGCTATTGCAGGTGCAATTCGCGAGGCAATAAAGGCCAAATCAGAAGGAAGAAGAGAAGTGATTGTATTCAACCTCAGTGGCCATGGTTTGCTTGACCTTTCGGCATATGCGTAAAAATAGCTCCTTGCAGGGCGTCTTTAAATCTTCGTAATAAGTGATTTTGCCCAATCTTGCGCCTTTTTCAAGCTTGGTTCAAGATTCATTGAAACATTCTGAAAATCTATCGCATCAATTACCATACTTGAGCCAAGTTTTTTCTCCATGGCTTCAAAGGTATTTCCTATCATTCCTTCATGTGTGCAGAAAAAAGCGACTTTTTTTCCTTCTAGGGATACTTTATTAAAGAAGGAGTTGAGAGGCGGCGCATAGCTCAAAGACCAGACGGGTGTACCTATAATCACCAGGTCGTATTTTGCTGGATCCAATTCAAAATTCTCCAAATCCGGGATTTCTTTCATATCAACTGATTCAACTCCCCAGATATATCTCGTCTCTCCATTGGGAACTTCTAGGTCATCTACTCTGTCAGGACTTTCAGCGTGTTGATAATATATCTTTTCAGCCTTGGATATTGTTGCTAATCTCAACACATCGGCTTTGATTGCAGAGGCTATTTTCTCTGCAATGGCTCTTGTCCCATCGTCCATAGAATAAAACACTACAAGAGCTTTCTTCATAAAATCCCTCCTTCAATCCCTTAACCAGGGATTTAACATACTGTGTTCACCATATAATAGTGGCTTATCATTACCAAATAGCTTCTGCAAAACTACCTCACCAATAAATATAGTATGGTCTCCAGCATCAGCTTTTTCCTTTATAGTGCATTCAATATATGCGAGAGTTCCAGGCACTATGGGTATGCCTGAAGGGCTCTTTTCATAATCGAGCTCTGCAAATTTGTCTATATCTCTGCCACTTTTTGATCCAAAGAAATTCACCAGCTTTTCGGCTTCAGGTCTCATAATACAAACGCCAAAACGATCCGTCTCATTCAAGAGAGTGTGTGAATATCTCGTCTTGCCAACGGAAATGGCAATCATGGGTGGATTGATTGAAACCCTTGTAATCCAGGCAATAGCAATTCCATTAGCTTTTTCCTTTGCATTCATTGTAACAATGGTTGTAGTTGAATAAATCTTTCCCAGAGCGTCCACTCTTTCACCCCCATCTGTATTTTATCAGTAAATTTCATGCTACCAAAACAAGTAAATACATCGTGTTCTGATCCGGCAAAAAAATTAGTCTGGATGGCTTTAATATAGCGGTTTGAAATAAAAGGGGATTAAATCCCTCTTAATGAATTTATACAATATCTACCATAAAAATTAGTACCTTACAGCAATATTTTCAAAAGACCAATACGGGCTAATAGAGCTCATCACAGGAAGCTGTCTGTTCAGTGACTTTTAAAATTCCGTTCTGAAAAGGCTTTCAGAAATGTGTTAACTTCTACGTGGCTTCGCTTTTTGCGAAAAATCTAAAAAAATGTTTATAAAAAATGTATAAAAGACTGTCATAATTCTTTCATAATTAATGTAGAGTAAAGAGTGCTCAGATATAAAAATTGATTGGATAGCTGTCATCATGGAATAATGAATAAAAGCTAAAAGGTTTATCATTAAACAATTCTGGGCAATTTTCTTATAGAAATTACCCTTCATTAACCTCGTATAACCGTTCCGTGTGTTAGATTAAATATGATGAATGAATATAATGATTTAGTCATATGATTAATAATTTACAGGAGGTGTCACACATGAAAAAGGTATTATTTGCGCTTGCTATCGGGATTTTACTGCTCTTCCTCTCAGGTTGTCCCTCCATTCAAAAGGGATATGTCCTGAACGTAGGCGCCGATTACCCTGGGGTGACCGTGACTGTTGATGGTGAAACTTATACCACTCCAATATCCTTAAATGTCTCCGAAGGTCCCCACACAGTGAAAGTAGTCAATCCGCCAGTTGAAATTGATTATTCTACCAAAGATGTATCAGAGCTTCCTGAAAGCTGCTATGAGTTTATAGGTTGGGAGGATGGATCATCCGACAACCCGAGAACTGTAAGTATAACTGGTGACACAAAATTAAAAGCTCTTACAGCGACGCAATATCTGGTGTACACCTACTCAAATCCCTACGGATTGGTAAGTATACCCGGAACAGGTTTTTATGTTTCAGGATCAACTATAACTTTAAAAGCTCCTTATGTAGAAGGCTATGCCTTTGACAAATGGTATGTGAATAATGTCGTAGTCAGCACCGACGAAACACTCCAGCTGAAAGTTGATTCCATGAAAATTGTCATTGGAAGTTACAAAAAAGCTGATTCCAGTACACTTTTGAAGGTTGATACCAGCCCTTCAAACCTTAAGATATTGCTAGACGGTTCAGAATACCTTGCACCAAAATCGCTTTATGTCGATTCGGGAAGCAATCACACAATCGGGACTGTTTCCCCACAGTATAAAGACCTTTCCAATTATGTCCCGGGCGATGATACCAGGTTCGATTTCACCTCCTGGGAAGACGGCAGCAGCGAGCTTTCAAGATCAGTTGTGGTTAGCAGCTCAACAACATTCAAAGCCAGCTTTGATAGTGCTTACAAGGTTCAGGTAGAAGCTGATCCTGATTCTGTTGCTATTACTGGTTCCGGATGGTATTTGCCCGGCAAAACTATCAACATCAGTGCCCCAAGCGTTGATGGTTATCTCTTCGATCATTGGGAAGTGAATGGCTCAGCTTATAGTTCTGAAAGCTCAATAAAATTATCTGTGGATTCACCAAAACTTGTCAAAGCAGTATATAAGAATATAATACCAACTAAACAGCTCACAGTTAAAACGTCGCCCGATAATCTGATGGTCGTTATAGATGAGAACTCCTACGTTGCACCAGCGGTTGTAACAGTTGACGAAGGCACTGTCCATACTATTCGGGTAGAGCAGGTTCAAGAAAGAGACGAATCTGCTCTTGTTGCCGGAAACGATACCCGCTATGTCTTCTCGAAATGGGAAGACGGTTCCACCGAACTTTCAAGAACAATTACCGTTAGCGACGATACTGTTTTAACTGCTCAATTCAATACAGAATTCAAAGTCGACACCTCCGAATCTCCTGCAAACATCGCTTCTATTTCCGGAGCAGGCTGGTACGCAAGTGGTAAGGAAGTTACTCTATCCGCTCCAGAGGTTTCAGGATACAAATTTGACCACTGGGAAATAAACGGTGTTAACCGCGGCAGTTCTAACCCGTTGGCAACCACGGTAAACGAGCCGCTCATGGTAAAAGCAGTTTACACTTCTTTATCGTCGCTGCCCGCCCCGACTAGTTTAAAGCTTTATGGTTCTACTGAGAGCTATATTCTCCTAACATGGAAAGACAACGCCTCAAATGAAGACGGCTACGAAATCTGGAGAAAAGTCGAAGGTGGAAGCTATCAGAGAATTTTCAAGACTGGTCCAAATGTTTACGTGATGTATGATTTCTCACCAGTTGCCGGGAAAACAAACTATTATAAGGTGCGAGCTTTTAAGAAAGATGGCACGTATTCTGACTTTTCCAACGAAGTTAACACCTCTGGCGAAGAGCCGAGCACAACGGTCCCCACTCCCACAAATCCTTCACCTGCTGACAAGTCAACAAACCAGGATACGTCACTGACGCTTAAATGGAGCGTAAGCGATGGTAATCCCGGCGATTATAGCTATGATCTTTATCTCGGCAAAACCACATCGCCATCACGTATAGCCGCTAACCTTTCAAAAACGCAATGGGTAGTGACCCTTGAACCAAACACAACCTACTACTGGAAAGTGGTTGTAAGAACAACCGATAACCAAACAAAGTCAGGCCCTTTATGGAGTTTTACAACGAACTCAACAGTTAAGAAAGGCGCTTTCAAGATAGCAAATTCTTGGGGTGTTGGCGGCTGGGAAAATGTGCCTGATGGGTTCTTCTGGATCACCTATGAAGCAATGAAGATGAATAAAATGGGCGTTTATGTTGTCGCTCCTAAAGATTATTACGAACCAAAAGCCGTCGCCGTTTTCAAGATTTCCCATGCCAATAGGGGCGATACAAAGGTGTATGTTGGTGTTGGCGATCCTGCAACTTCAGGAAAAGTAAAGGGATTTAATACCAGCTTCTATATGGATGGAGGTGAGCATCCATATCCGGATAATAAAATCGTGCTGGACATCACCGAGCTGTTGCCTATTGACAATCAGCAAGTATTCCTAAAAGTATACGATGGCTCTGAATATGAAACAGGCACCATAGACTACTTCGCAGTTGAAATATACGATAACTACAAGTCCGGAACTCCTGTTGCAAAATATGAAGCCAGCGGATTGCCCGTAAACACTAGCAACGGCAAATACACCTATGTCACGATTCCAGGCGTTAAAGCTGCAAGCCCGGAGGTAGCGTTATCAAGCTCTCTGGATATCGGATTGAAGACCGCTAAAGTGACCGAACAAGACTTGAAAGATCTGGAAGAAAGCTTTGGTGTCTACAGCGGAGAAAAGAACTACAATGTGATAATAGATGGCCATGGCACAGGCTATATTCCGCCTACTGAGGAGCAGTGGCAGGAAATAATGAATACAGCGCAAATTATTACTGGCGTTGAAATGCCGACAACAACAGCTCTTCCTTCTGCTGTCGACCATTCTCAGGAAGTTTATTTCCCGCCTATCGGCAACCAGGGAAGTGAAGGGTCCTGTACATCGTGGTCTATTGGTTACTATATTAGCACCTATTATGAAGCAGCAGCAAATGGCTGGGATCTTTCAGGTGCAAAATACACATACAGCGGTATTGACAGTACCCACTCAGATAAGGTTATGAGCCCTGATTTCCTCTACCATCAGGTGAATGGTGGCATAGATGCAGGTTCTTATTTCACAGATAATATCAAGGTCATAAATCAAATGGGTATAGCATCGTGGAAGACAATGCCTTACAGCTCAAGCGACCATTACAGCTGGCCCACTGAGACAGCCTGGAGAGAAGCTCCCATGCACAGAAATTCAAACGCAAATTACTACTACATGACTATATATGATGACGCCGATATTGAAACGCTTAAGAGTTTAATAGCCCGGGGATATTTGGTCTCCATTGGTGTCGATGCATACAGATTCTCGGCCTTAAAAAGCAACGACGTCTGGGATGTTGATAACTACAAGCAAACAACCATCAACCATGCTGTTACTGTTGTCGGTTACGATGACAGCATGTGACACTTCCTTATGATATAGGCTTAGCCCGGCTTCTGCCGGGCATTTTTTTTAAAACTAATAGGGTGTCGCGAAAAAAGTGGGCCTCCCAAATTCCAATGGTGGTACCATTGAAATATCCCAACATAAGAAAGGAGGCCCAAATAAATGGTACCACAAGAACTTACAAAAAGCGATATTGTAAAGATTATTGAGTACTTAGACAAGCTTTTGCCTTCTAACTTCGTTAACAAACAAGGCAGAGGTAGAAGAAAGGCTTATTCCGACAAGAGCATCTTGAAAGTTTCCATTTTATTGAAGCTCTGCGATGTCTCATATCGCAGGGCAAAGGACTTTTTAAAAAAGAATCCCA